>JALHET010000310.1 GCA_022839525.1 Lentisphaerota bacterium | reverse complement strand
TCCACTTCATAACCCATTTTATCCTCTAAAATTGCTTGGGCAAGATTAGTCATGGCCACACCTTCTGCCCAGTTAACATAACCAAGCTTTATTGTTGCCTGTTCCTCTTTTTTCTCTCGTTTCATTGCCTTATTCCTCCATCGTAATCCAACCGTTACCCTCCACACCCCAACCTGTAACCCCTAACCTGCAACCTCCCCCTACCCCGCCGGGCTCAGCGTCGACGTCACCTTGAACACCGCCATCAGGATACTGACCGCCACGAAACCCACCACGCCGCCGATCAACACAATCATGATCGGCTCCAGCGCGTTGGTGAAAATCTTGATGTTCCGGTCCATCTCGTTTTCGTAACGGCGCCCGATATGCCCCAGCGAACTCGGCAGGTCACCCGACTGTTCGCCCACCGCCAGCATGTCGGTCATCATTTTCGGGAACACGTTGCTCGTGGCGAGCGGCCCCGAAATCGTCGTGCCGTCCGTCACCCGCTGCCGCGCGTTACGCAGCGCGTCGGCGATCAGCGCGTTGCCGCAGGTCTCCTCCGAAATCTTCAGCGCCTGCAGCACATTCACGCCGTTGGCCAGCAGCGTCTTCATGGTGTACGCCAGACTCGAGTACGCGCCGCATGCGACGATGCCCTTGATCAGCGGCGCCTTGAGCTTTAGCCCGTCCCACCAGATCCGCCCCGGCCCGGCCTTGATGTACCGCTTGAACATCACGACCGCCATCGCCAGCGCGATGGCCAGAAAAACCCCGTACTTGACTACGAAATCGCTCATCCCCACGAGGATCAGCGTCGGCGTCGGCAGCGATGTTCCCATGCCTTCGAAAATCTTGGCGAACTGCGGGATCACTTTGACCATCGCGAAAATAACGGTCAGCACGCCGAAAACCAGCACCACGGCCGGGTAGGTCAGCGCCGAGGTGATCTTGGAACGCATGTTCTCGTTGCGCTCATAGTGCTCCACCAAACGGCGCAGCACCTCGATCATCGCGCCCGAGGCTTCGCCCGCCCGGATCATGTTGCCGTACAGCGGCGGGAAGGTGGCCGGATGCGCGGTCACCGCGTCCGACAACTGCTCGCCGCGCATGATGCGGTCCCGCAAATCCGAGGCGATCTTGCTCTGGGCCGAATCCTCCTCCCCTTGGTTCGCCAGGCAGTTCAATGCCGCGCCCAGCGTCATGCCCGCCTCCAGCAGGTCGCTCAGCTCAGAGGTGAACAGCAGCACCTCCACGGGTTTCATGCGCTGCGTCCCGCCGCCGACCTTCAATTTCCAGACCGGAACGCCCTTCTCTTTTTTCTTCGCCTTTGACTCCGTGACCGAGATGGGGACATAGCCGAGCCTCTCGACTGCGGACAGTGCCGCCCTGCGGTCCGCCGCCTCCACCGACCCTTCCAGCTTCCGTCCCTCTTTCGACAAGGCTTTGTAGTTGAATTGTGACATCTTGAATCCCGCCCGTGCTCCCTAACCTTAAAACTCCCGCGCCCCCTCACTCCCGCACTTTAGAACTTCTTACGCACTCTCCTCCGTCACGCGCATCACCTCTTCCACCGAAGTCATTCCCTTGAACGCCTTCAGCCAACCGTCCTCGCGCAAGGTCTTCAACCCATGCTTGACAGCCGCCTCGCGGATCTCGTTGGACGACCTCCGCCCGATGATCAGCGACTCGATGTCCTCGGAAACCACCAGCAATTCGAACAGCCCGCCGCGCCCGCGGTAACCCGTCCGTGTGCATGCCTCGCACCCCTCGGGCACCCAGACGGTCTGCCTCGCGGGCGGGTAGGGCAAGTCGTACCACTTCATGTCCAGCGGGATCTCGCGCTTGCATTTCGTGCAGAGGCGGCGAACCAGGCGCTGCGCCATCACGCCGGCCACCGCCGACGCCACGAGGAACGGTTCCGCGCCCATGTCGATCAGGCGCGCGAACGCGCCCGCCGCATCGTTCGTGTGCAGCGTGCTGAAGACCAGATGGCCGGTCAGCGAAGCGTTGATCGCGATCTCCGCTGTCTCGCCGTCGCGGATTTCGCCCACCATGATGATATCGGGATCCTGGCGCAGGAACGCGCGCAGCGCCCGCGCGAACGTGAGCCCGATATCCTGCCGCACCAGCACCTGGTTGATGCCCGGCATCTCGTACTCGATCGGGTCTTCCGCGGTCAGTATCCGCACTTGCATCTTGTTGATCTCGTGCAGGAACGCGTAAAGCGTGGTGGACTTGCCCGACCCCGTGGGCCCCGTCACCAGAAAAATGCCGTTCGGCCGGTTGATGAGCTTCACCACCTGATCGTGGTCGTGCTCATTGAACCCCAGGTCCTGCAGCTTGACGAAGTTGCCCGCCTTCTGCAACAGGCGCAGCGAGATCGACTCGCCGTAAGCGGTCGGCATCGTCGAAACGCGGATGTCGATGTCGTCGTTGTTCAGGCGCACACCGATGCGCCCGTCCATGGGCAGCCGCTTCTCGGCGATATCCAGATTCGCCATGACCTTGATGCGCGAGATGATCGCGGCCTTGAGACGGTTCAACTGCGGCGGCACGTCCACCTTGTGCAGCATGCCGTCGATCCGGTAGCGGATCCGCAGCTCGTCCTCCATCGGCTCGACGTGGATATCCGTCGCGCCCTGGCGGTCCGCCTCTGCAATGATCTGGTTCACGAACTTGACGATCGACGCCTCGGCCCCGATCTCGTTCACGTCGATTTTGGAAATAGAGGCCAGGTCGGTAT
>JALHET010000309.1 GCA_022839525.1 Lentisphaerota bacterium | reverse complement strand
TGTAACAACACGATTATACACATTGTTTCAGAACTGCCCCGTCGAAAGCAGTACAAGCGTACAGGCTTCGCGGTATTCGATGCCGGCTGCTTCGGCTTTGGCCGAAATGAAATCCGTTTCGGTGCCGGGATTCGCGATGATGCGGCGGGGCGAAAGCGCGATAATCCGGTCGACAAGCGGTTCCAGATGAGCGGGGCTTGTGTACAGGGTAACCGTATCCACCGGCCCCGAAACCTGCGCAAGATCGCGGACAACCGGCCGGCCATCAATGTCGTCGATTCCGGGATTGTAAAGAACCACCTCATGGCCTGCGGTTTCGAGCCGCTTCATGGCAAGATGCGAATACCGCTCGGGATTTCTGCTGGCACCGATAATCAAAACACGCATACCCAATCATACCCCGAAGCAGCGCCGATTGCCAGCATCAAAGAATCTCGCATCCGCGGGAGCCGGAAAATCCCTGACGGGCGAAATCTCCATCCGCGCAGGCGCGCGTGCGGACGAACCAGCCGGGGCGAAGACGATCAGGGAAGCAGCGCGGGGCGCACGTCCCGCGCCTGCGGAGAAATCGAGACGACTGCCCGGAACGTGCGCGTTCCGGGCGGGAGGATCAGACTAGATCTTCGTCAGCTTCACTGAGATGGACGAGGTCTTGGCATCGACTTTCATTTTCAGTGTATTGAATCCTCCGGGAAGGAGGAACTCGCACTCGCCGCCCGCAGAATGTCGCGCGCGTCAATCGCTTATTTCTTCTTCAGAAGAGCGGCGAAGGGATTGTAGGTTTCTGTGTCCGAACCGCCGTTCAGGTACTTGCCGACGGTCGAATCTTCTTCGGCCGAAGTCGCCGGCTTGAGCGAAATACGCCGGGCGGCCGCATCGACCTCCAGAATCTGCACAGACATCTTCTGGCCAACCTTAACCGCAGTGCGCGAATTGCCGTATGCAGAATCTCCCTTCAGGAGCGACGAGTGCACAAGCCCGTCCAGGCCGGGCTCGAGGGTCACGAAGGCGCCGAATTCCGCAATGCGGGCGACGGTGCCGGTGTGCTTCGAATCGCGGGGATAACGGTCGGCAACCCCGACCCAGGGATCGGCGAGCAGACTCTTCATGCTCAGCGAAATGCGCTCGTTCTTCCAGTCCAGCTTGATGATCTCGGCTTCGATCTCCTGCCCGACGGCGAGCGTCGAACGGATGTCCTGCACCCGGGTACGGCCGATTTCGGAGATCGGCAGCAGCGCCTGCACCCCGCCGAGCTCGACAAAGGCGCCGTAATCCTGGATCGACGCGATCGTTCCCTTCACAGTCATCCCCTCGGACAGCGACGATTTCAGCTCCTCGATGCGTACCTGCCGGGCTTCTTCCTCGATCGCGCGGTTGGACACCAGAATGCTTTTCCCGCCGTCCTTGTATTCCATAATCCTGAAAGTCAACTTCTTGCCAACCCAAACCGGAGCTTCAGCGTTACTGCCGGCCGGCCTGGCTCCCGGCTGCCGCGTTCCCATTTGCGAAAAAGGACAAAACGCCCGCGTGTCGCCGATGCGCACTTCGTAACCGCCCTTGATTTCCTTCTCGACCGTTCCCTCGACCGGAATCCGGTTCTGGTACGCGTTTTCCAACAGGCTCGATCCGGCTTTTTCGCCTGCAATCTTCGTGGTAAACCGCATCTCGCCGTTTTTAGACTCCAGAAAGTACGCAGTTACCGCGTCCCCTTCCTTCACCGCGAGCGCACCGTCCGCGTCCAGGAATTCGCCAATATCGATAACACCTTCGCTTTTTCCGCTCAAGTGCAGGAACACGCATTCCTTGCCGATCGACACGATTTCAGTCTTCACCTGCTGCCCTGGTTTCAGTTTTTCCATCCCCGCAAGGCTTTTTTCGAACATAGCCGCAAAATCGGACTCAGCGCCCTGATTGTTTCCGTTCATATATACTCCCGTCGACACATCTTCAGATTTTGAACGTACTATAGCAGATATTTTAATCAAGGGAAACTGAGCGACAACGTTTTGCAAGGGTTCGACATCCAAACCGCCCGGAAGGCGCGAAAGATTCAACAGGGGTCGACTTTCGATCCGGAACAGGGTATGAAATACCCGTGATCTACGATGTTATCATAATCGGCGCCGGCGCCGCGGGTCTTTTTGCCGCCGCCTCAGCTCGTCCGTCCAGGAATGGGTTTCCCATTCGTGGACTTATCCTCGAAAAAAGCCCGAGTCCGGGTAAAAAGCTGTTGATGGCAGGCTCCGGCCAGTGCAACCTGACCCACTCGGGCGACATCAAAGCATTCGTTTCCTGCTATGGCGACTCGGGCCCAAAAATCCGCTCTATCCTGTACCGGTTCAACAACCTCGCCGTCCGGGACTTTTTCGAACGCCTCGGCGTTCCTCTTGCAGAGCGCGAAGACGGCAAGGTGTTTCCCGCCTCCCTATGCGGCCGCGACGTCCTGGACGCGCTCCTTCGTGCGGCTTCCGATAACGGTTTTACCCTCCAGTGCTCTTCTCCGGTAACGGATATTGCCGCGGACGGAAGCATCGACGCCGCCGGCCTCTTTACCGTAACCGCTGCCGGCAAGACGCACCGTGCGCGGATGCTCGTTGTCGCGACCGGCGGCTGTTCCTACCCGACCACTGGCTCCGACGGTTCCATGTTCCCGCTTCTGGAAAAACTCGGGCATACAATCGTCCAGCCAAAACCCGCCCTCGTCCCGCTGTTTGTTGAAAACTATC
>JALHET010000308.1 GCA_022839525.1 Lentisphaerota bacterium | reverse complement strand
CCCAGGTTGGTCACGGTGACGCGATGCCGGCCTGCGGGCAACCCCTTGGCCAGCAGCGTGCGACCACCGCGACTGGTGTCGATCACAACGGGCGCCCCACCATCGATCCGCACCTCCGCAAGTCCCAACGCGCGACCGGTCTCGGGCAAGATGACGCCCCACTCCCACCCCAAGCCGCCAGCCTGATGAACAAGACCTACCGTCGTGCCACAGAAGTCCAGTTCCACCGACGCGCCCTTCGCATCGCTACGTTCGGCGTATCGTCCGAGCGTCTTGTCAGGCGCAACCACGGGCATCCAGTCGCCCGTGAAGCGCACGCGCGCATCGGTGCGTCCGTGAAAGACGGCGGAGGGGCCGGGTTCCGCTCGCGCCGTCTGAACTGCAACCATCCCGACGGCGGCGAGCACAGCGAACGCCATGCCCCCTGCCCGACCGATTCTTACGAACCACCGCCGTTTTCCCGACATCCCGATCATTTCCGCGCACCCGCTACTCCAGCCACAACACAAGCCCGCTTCTGGACAGCCGGACCTCACCCCGTTCATTGTCGTAGTTTATTCTCCAAGCCGGGGCCTCTTCAAGATTCGTCGCCGCGAAACTGCCCGTAAGACCGCCGGGAGCACACGTTGCGAGGACATACACCCCGCGCGGCGGGAGTGTCGTCAGACCGCGAACCCGCAGCGTCAAGTTGGAGAGATCAAGATTTTCCGTCGCCACAAGGCGGTCTTGAACACCCTCGGGCGCGGCATCAAACGCCACTTCGCCTTCGAGTGTCGTTCCCGGACCGACCGTAAGAACGCCGGGCGTGGCCGCGCCTCCCGGCTCGATGGTTCCGGTGACCGTCAACGTGCCGTTGGAAACGGTTCCGTTTCCACTCAACTCCGCAACCACTTGAGCCGTGGTGCCGAGATTCAGGGTGCTGTCGGGCGCGAGCGAAACACGCGTCGGGGACGGCAACGCGCCTGCGATTCCCGTGCGCAATTCTCCCGATTCAACGACCGTAGCCCCCCAGTAGTCGTTCACGCCCGCAAGAATCAGACTGCCGCTGCCGAGCTTGGTCAAGCCTCCATCCCGGACGCCTCTCTTACTATCCGGCCCCAACTTGGCGCTTTGTTTGAGCATCTCCTCCGAAAGAGCGGCATTCCAGATTCTGACCTCATTGTAGCTGGCATTCGCGTCGTTGTCCGGCCAGTGCGAATGCCCTAGCCACATGTTGTCCTGCGGCAGCGCCGCCAGATCAAAATCGGCGCTCAGCGTGCCGGATCTCAGCGTCGTGCCAGCGGCATCCATCTTGTACCACCTGAGACGCGCTTTGCCATCGTCATCAGTGGTGATGACCAGAGAAATGTGATATTCCGTGTTGAGTGTGTATGGCTGCATGGAGTTGTCCACCATCACATCCACAAGGTTCTGGCGCACCTCCACCCGGTCGGTTTTGCCATCCCATTGCTTGTTCCAGGCCATCAAAATACAGTTGACTTGGTCGGAGCCGAAGTCCAAGATGCGGCTCCAGTTTTGGATTGAGTGCTGGGTGGCCCAAATTTCAATGGTGACAGGCCCCGTGGTCGGCAGGATATTGCTTCCCAGCGAGAGATAGGAGGTGCCTTTCGCCCCGCCCTTCAGCGTGTATTGCTGGCCGTCCGTCGTGACCGCCCCCACCGCTGTCGCGGTCTGGCCTCCGGCGGAATCGCTCAGGTCGCTGTTGAAACTCCACCGGTGGCGCAGCGTCGGCGAGTGGTCGTAGCCGGTCAAGCTCTGGGTAATCGTGATCGTTTTCCCGTTGGAATCGATACGCGCGCCGCCCTCCTCGATAGATGCTGCGGTCAGTCCGTACATGAAGGCGGGAATCGTCGCACTGGATCCTGACGCACGCAGGGTACCGCCGTCAAACGTAAAGAAAGATGGCGTCGGGTTGTTGGGGGAACGATAAACGACAGGCGTGTTGATCGTCCCGCCGGTCGCCAGCGTAACGATTCCGGTGCCTCGGGAATCACCGGCCCCGAACCACAAGGCGCCAGCCAAATTCGCGACGCCGGTCCCGGACACCGTGAAGGTACCGTTCCCGCGTTCGCTTACGATGAACTTATGTGCGGTGCTGGTCTGATTGAAGACGCCGCCTGAAAGCGTGTACACGCCGACACCGCCGACTTCGCGCGCTTCAGTGACGCGCTGGACTTCATGCAGGAGCGTGTCAACGACACGATCCGGCATTCGTTCGCGGACGACGAACAGCCCGGCCCGGAGAAGATATTCGCGGAAACGGCGCGGCTGTGGGGCGAGATGGCGCCGCGCTACACCGATATGATGTTGCAATCGATGGAGGTGTTCCTCGAACAGGGGCGGCGCATGGGCGAGACGCTTGGCCTCGAACGCGACCTTGTCCTCCGGCGCATCGGGATTGCGCTTGCGGAACACCTCGCCGACCAGCGCCGCGGCCGCGCCGGCCGCACCGCACCCGGCGTCGCCATCCGCCTGTGGAACGAAGGCCAGACCGCCGCGCTCGAACCCTTCGACACCCCCGAGATCCTCGCCGCCGATCTCGCCGGTCTGGCGCTCGATCTGGCCGCCTGGGGCGTTGCCGATCCGTCCGCCCTCGCCTTTCTCGATCCACCGCCTGCCCCCGCCTGGGCGGAGGCCACCGCCCTGCTGCAAAGCCTCGACGCGCTCGATGCCAATGGCCGCCTCACCAGCGAAGGCAAGGCGCTGGCCCGCCTGCCGCTGCATCCGCGCCTGGC
>JALHET010000307.1 GCA_022839525.1 Lentisphaerota bacterium | reverse complement strand
CCAAGGTGCTGGACATGGATTTCAAGCGTGTGCAGTTCACGCCCGACCTGATGCCCACAGACATCACGGGCACAGAAATCCTCGAACATGACCCGGTGACCGACAAGAAGAGTTTCCGCTTCATCAAAGGGCCGGTCTTCACCAACATGCTGCTCGCGGACGAAATCAACCGCACACCGCCCAAAACCCAAGCCTCGTTGCTCGAAGCCATGCAGGAGAAATGCGTCACGGTCGGCAACCAGACCTACAAACTCGATGCGCCCTTCTTCGTGCTCGCCACGCAGAACCCCATCGAGCAGGAAGGCACCTATCCTTTGCCGGAGGCCCAGCAGGACCGCTTCATGTTCAACCTCTGGGTGGACTATCCGAAAGAGGACGAGGAGGAAACGGTGATCAAGTCGACCACCGTCGCCAAAAGCGAGATGCCCCAGAAGGCCATCACCAGAGAAGAACTCCTCCAGCTTCAGGCAGTAGTCCGGAAGATACCGGTCTCCGATCACGTCATCAAATACGCCGTGCGCTTAGTGCGTGCCACGCGCCCGCACGACGAGAAGACCCCTGACTTCATCAAGAAATACGTGTCGAACGGTGCCGGCCCGCGTGCGGGCCAGTTCCTTGTGCTCGCGGCAAAGGCACGCGCCGTACTCGAAGGCCGTATCCATGTGAGTTGCAACGATGTGGTGAAAGCCGCCGTGCCTGTTCTGCGTCACCGCCTCCTCGCGAACTTCGCGGCTGACTCGGAGGGGATCACCACCACCGCCCTGGTCGAGCGCCTGCTCAAAACCGTTGAGCAGCCCGACGACAAAGACTATTGATCCATGGTGGCGGTTAACCGTACTGCGGGATCTTGAGCGTCTCGCCGCCCTTCATCGCCGACAGATGGGCGGTGATGCCGGGAACCGTGGTGTTGAGCGCTGTCGCCACGCTCACGCACGGCTGGCAGCCCGTCAGGATCGCGGTGATGAAGTCGTCGGTCAGATAACCCGTGCGAACCGCCATGCCCGCCAGCGTCGACCTTGGGCGGCAGCGGCGGCTTCTCCTGAGCGACCTTCGACACCTCCGCCTGCCCCCGAATAACACTCCTCGAAACTTCCCTTCTGACCGTACACGCGCCCCCTTTCCCCCGATAATGCGTATTCGTGAGCGTAGGTCAAGCTACGTCCGGATGCAAGAGGGAGCCGCCCCCCTGTTCATTTATCCCCGCCGCCGAGCGCCCGTTTGACGATGCCGAGCAGTCCGGCCACATTGAACGGTTTGGAAATATAGGTGAACACGCCCAATTTCTTCGCCTCGATAGCGGTCTCGTCTGAGGCATAAGCCGTGAGCATGATGACAGGCACGGACGGCTTGAGCGTCTTCAACTCCCGGAGCAATTCCATGCCGTCCATTTCCGGCATGCGCAAGTCCGTGATGACAAGATCAACCGTGTCTTTTTTAACTGACGCAACCGCGTCCTCTCCGCTCAGGGCTACAACGACTTCGTACCCGTCCGCATGAAACAGGTTCCTGAGAAAATCAAGGATGCCCGGCTCATCATCAACGATCAGAATCTTTGCCATACACCAGCGCTCCCCTGTAGACGAATTAGTATACCAGATGTGTAACAATTCTATCAAAGGTGTCCTGAAATGGGAAGCCTCTCTTGCGCCCGCTCAAATACTGGACACCGGATACGGAGTCTTTTCAGAAAAACCATTTTGCGAACCGCAAGATTCCCTGTTTCCACGGCACACGGTGCGAGACGCCCGAGGCATCCTTGAACGTGCCGAGGTTCGCCACATACCACCGGTAATTGCGGATCAAAGCGTCCTTGTTCGAATACTTCGGCGCATACCCCAGCACGCGCTCGGCTTTCTCGATACTCACAAACGAATCCTCACACGCCGTCTCATAGACCCACTTGTAAAGAGGCGAGAGATGTAGCATTTCCAGAAAACGGAGCGTCCAAATCATCGGCGCCGCCGGGAAGCCCCGGATTTTCTTGCCGTGTCCCGCATCGTCAAGAACGGCCTGATAATCCTCGCGCATGGTGGCGAATTCTTTGGCCCCGATGTTGAAGGTGTCGTTCACCGCAGTCTTGTCGAGTGTCAACGTCAGCCAGATCGCCTCGCACAGATCCTCCACATCAAGTAGCTGATAACGGTTTTTGCCGTTGCCGATCATGGGGAAGCCGTGCCCCGTGTACGCCCAATCGTAAAAAAGCGCGAACACGCCCAGACGCTCGGGGCCGACAAACGATTTCGGGCGGATGATGGGCACACAGAGCCCCTGTTTACGGGCCTCGAGACACTTCTCTTCGGCCATGATCTTGGCCCTGCCGTACGGGCCGACACCGATCAGCCGGTCGCTCTCGTAAAGCGGATGGTGGTCGGGTATCCCGTACACCGCTGTCGAAGAGATCATGACACACCGCTCAACTCCCGCGTCCCGCGCGGCATCCATCACGTTCCTCGTGCCATCCACATCGGTCGTTATGATGTCGTGTTCCGAATAGAGGGGCAGGGCCGCTGCCGTATGGATGACCCACGTGACCCCCTCCATCACTTTCTTAAGCGCCGCCATGTCGCGGATATCGCCAACCACGGCATCAACCTCACCCTTTTCGGGATAGTCGAACGGCACGAGGTCAATCGACCGGATATCGGTGATCCCTTTGCCCCTCAGGTAACGGATCAGGTTGATGCCAAGAAACCCGCTGCCACCCGTGACCAAAACTCTCTGACGCATTTTCGTCTCCCT
>JALHET010000306.1 GCA_022839525.1 Lentisphaerota bacterium | reverse complement strand
TCCTCTGAAAAAACATTTGCGCCCCATCTTAGCGCGTTTAGGCCCCTTGCACCAAGGAGGAATTAGAAGGCGCAGCCGCCTTTGTCATCGCGCCCGTGGGACAGACGGCCGCCGCCATGGCCAGCACGGATTCCGGGATATCGTCCCATGTGCGGCCGTGTGGAGGGCCGATCTGCGCCTCAAACCCTCTGCCGTGGAACGCGGGAGCCAACGACGCTCCGGCTTTCTGTGCGGTTCGCACACACAGGCCGCACAGCACACACCGCGAGGAATCGAAGCTGAACCCGTTCCGGCTTTGCTGCCGCAGAATCGGTCGGGCCTCTCCCCCGAAAGAAGCCTGCTTCGCGTCAGCCGCCGCGCACAGCTCGCGCAGCCGGCAATCGTCCGGCTTCCGGCAGCCGCACCGCATACAGCGCGCCGCCTCGTACACCGCCGCCTCGCGCGTCACCCCGGTGGCGTCCGACGCCAGCCGGCGTTCCCCTTTTTCGGCGCACAACGCCAGCAACGCCTCTTCCGGCAGACCACGCATACGTGAACGAAAGCGCGGCAGGTTCCCGCTCCCCCTGCCCACTTCCTGCCGCACCTCCTGCGAACCGGCCTCTTCGGCCAGCCAGCGGTGTAACGCGCAGACCGCGACCGCGCCGCCCAGCGGTTTGCGGCGGCACGCCTTCTCGCAGGGCGCCGCCGACGCGCATGCGAAAGGATAACGCCGCGCCAAAACGCGCGCCCCTTCCCAATCTCCGGCGAGTATCCGTTCCATCAGCCCTTGCGCCGGCAGACCGGAGGGACACGCCAACTGGCACGGAGCCTCACAGTCCGCGGGATGGTTACTCAGCAGCAGCTCCAACGCCGTGCGGCGGAACTCCACGGCAGCCGCGGAACCGGTAGCGATCGACATGGATGCCTCGGCGCGCGTCGCGCAAGCCGGCAGGAGCCGGCCGCTTGTCACATCTTCCACAGTACAGATGCCGCACCCGCCGGTCGGGGTTAACCCGTCCCTGTGACACAACACCGGAAGGGCGATCCCGGCCTGCCGGACCGCGTCGTAGACCGTCATCCCCTCCTTCAGATCCACCGCTTGGCCGTCAACCGTCATCCGCCGGGGCTCACAGGTGGAAGTCGCCCGACGCCTCAGGCTGATACAGGATTTTCTCGATCCTCAGCCGACGCGTACCGGCCGGCACAGTCCAAACCACGGTGTCCCCCTCCCCATAACCCAGAATCGCCGTGCCGACAGGCGACAGTACGGAAATCTTCCCCGCGTCCACATCCGCCTCGGACGGAAAGGCCAGCGTGATTTCCATCTCCTTGTCCGTGTCGATATCCCGGAGCCTCACGCGGGAGTTCATCGTTACGATGTGGGCGGACACCTCACGCGAGTCGACAACCTTCGCCCGCTGCAATTCACTGACCAGCGCCTTCAGGTCATTGCGGTCACGGTAGTTGAAAGTCCCTGCGACCATCAACAGCTCGTCGAGCCGTCTGCGGTCGTTTTCGGTCATGTAAATCTGCCGTTCGGTCATATGCCCGTCTCCTTAACACCAATGTTTCTTTAGGTGTAACATACCATTTCACCGACACAACAGCAAGTCTTCTCACCCGTTTGCCGGATCGTTTTTTCGGGGCGAAAGCTAACCCGCTGTGTTACCGGAGCAACGTGGTGAAGCGCCCGTAGGCCGCGTCCCACGCCGCCGTGTCCCGCGGTTTGAAGGTCGCGATCGGAAACGCGGCCTTGATGAGCGGCATCGCGGCCTTAAGATCGGGGATGATCCCCGCGCCGACCGCCTGCACCATGAGGTTGCCGACCGCCGTCGCCTCTTTGGGCCCCGCCAGCACAGGCACGCCCACCGAATCGGCCGTGAACTGGTTGAGCAACGCATTGTTGCTGCCGCCGCCCACAATATGGACCACGTCCGTCTCTGTACCCGTCACGCGGTTGATCGTCTCGTTCACATGGCGGTATTTGAGCGCCAGGCTTTCATACACGCAACGCAGCACCGTGCCGCGGTCCGCAGGCGCCGCCTGCCCGGTTTCTGCGATGAAGGAGCGGATCGCCTGTTCCATGTTGGCCGGATTGTAGAAGCGCAGGTCATCGGGGTCGATGAAGGCGGTGAACGCCGGCGCGGCGGGCGTGATCGTGTCCACCTCGTCCCAGCCCATCCGTCTGCCGTCCGCGATTTCCCAGACACGCAGCAGCTCCTGCACGATCCAGGTGCCCATGCAATTGCGCAGGAAACGGGTATTTCCGATGCCGCCCTCATTGCTGAGGCCGAACCGCATGGCCTCGGGCGTGGTGACGGGTCTCTTGAGGAGCTTGCCCACCAGAGACCAGGTGCCGGAACTGATGATCAGCGCCTTCTTGGGGTTTTTCACCGGCGCGGCCGCGAACGCGCTGGCCGTGTCGTGCGAGCCAACCGCGATCAGGTCTACCTCGTTCAAACCGCACATCCCGGCCAGCTTGGGCTGCAATTTCCCGATCTTGGCGCCCGGCTTGACGATTTCGGGCATCAGTTTCTTGGGAATGCCCAGCGCCTTGAGCATCTCGGTGCTCCACTTGCAACGCTTCGCGTCCATCACCTGCGTCACGCTGGCGAACGTGGAGTCCACCTGTGTGCAGCCGCCGAGGTAATAGTAGAAGAGTGTGGGAATGGGGAGATAGACCTTGGCCAGCTTGAGTAGCGCGGGGCGCCGCGTCGCCGCCCACAGGAGCTGGTTGGACAGGTTGAAGGGCTGGAAGTGGATGCCCGTGAT
>JALHET010000027.1 GCA_022839525.1 Lentisphaerota bacterium | reverse complement strand
GGCGCCGTCGGCTTGGGCTCTGATGGAGTCACCTTGACCGGCAGCCCGAAAAGGCCACCGGCGGCGTCGGTGGTGAGCACGCTCTGAATGTTCGGCGCGATCTTCTCGTAAAGCCGGGCGCGGATATAGTCGGCCTCGTCTTTGTAGACGGCGACCTGCTGTTTCAGCACGTCGGCATCGGCCCGGTTTTTGGCCGCGATCACTTTCCGTTCCGCTTCGGCGAGGGTAAGGAGCGCTTCGGCGTCGGCGCGGGCGGTTTGCAGGCCGATTTTGGCGACGTCGAGTTCGGTCTTGGCCGCAAGGATCTTCTCCACCTTGTCCTGCTCGGCGGTGATGGTTTGGCGGATGCGGTCCGTGTCGGCGACGACCTTGAGGCGGTTCTGCTCGGCCAGCGCCTGCTGCTTCTCCAGTTCGGCTTGGGACTTGGCCTGCACGATTTGCTGCTCGAATTTCTTGGAGTCCTGTACCGCGAGTTCGCGGTCGCGGATGATGCCGGCGATTTGCTGGGGCGCGAGGATGTCGCGGATCAGCACCGAGTTGAGGGAAATGCCCCAGTTGGTGCAGACACCGCGCAGATACGTTTCCAGACTGTCTTGGAAGGCCTGCCTCGACTCGCCGACGATGAACTCCGTGGCGCTTTTCTTACTGCCCTCGATGCGGAAAAAGCCGCGTGCGCTGGGCAGGATCAGTTTTTGCATGACGTCGTCCATGTCGCCGACCTCATGGGTGAGCAGGGCGGCCTTGTCGAGGTTCAGGTTGAACTCGAGCGTGCCCTCGACCGTGACGGGGAACCCGTCCAGTGTGAGGAACATGATGGCGTCCCCGCCGCTGAACTCGAAGCGCTGGCTCTGGATATTAACGATCGAGACGGAATAGAGATAGGGGTTGAGGCGGTGCGTCCCCTCTTTGAGCACGTCGC
The DNA here is from genome assembly GCA_022839525.1 of Lentisphaerota bacterium. Next base: position 12,640 of record JALHET010000027.1, on the reverse strand, counting down.
GCTGGACGCCCTTGGCGCCTTTTTCCGCGAGGAACCCTTTGTCGCCGGCGGGCAGGGGCTTGCCCCCGGTTAGGATGTCGTCGCCGCAGAGGGAAGTCACCACGCCCACATGGCCGGGCGCGATCTTGATGTCATCGAACAGTTTCACCTCGTACGCATAGGGATTGATGCGGTGCTTGCCGGTTCCGAGCACGTCGCGCACGATGCCTTTATAGGTTTCGTCCGGGGCGATGATCGCGCCGCCGGGAAGGTCCTTGCCGAATTTGCGCACAAGCACGCCGAACTTGCCGGCCGGAATGTCGGTGGCCTCGGTGATGGTCCAGTACCATGTGTAGGGGTTGCGGAAGAAACGCCCTTCAGGCAGCACATCGAGCTGGATGCCTTTGTACTCTAGCGAATCGGCAAGGATCCGGCCGGCCGGCAGGTTCTTGCCCGTTTTCTTGGTGAGGATGGCGATTTGTCCGCTTTCGGGCTCGATGCGCCACCCGAACCAGACCCACAGGGGGAGCAGCGCCACGGCGAACAGGATCACGGCGGGCACAAGGGCTGCCCGGTTCACGGGCAGCTTGGGCGGGCGCGGCGGCGCGGAGCGGCGTGAGGACGCGGTGCGTCTCGCCTCCAGCGGCGGCGGGAAAGGATCGGTTTTTTCATTCATGGGCTGACCTCCGAATATGTTTTCAGTTTACCGGAGTGCGTGCGCTCCTGTCGAGGGGAAAGCCGGGAGCCTTCGGGGAGGCCGGGCGGATGGCGATACGCTGTTTCCGGTTGCGTTTCCGGCTTGCATAGTGTGCTCAGTTCTGATTAACTATGCGCATTTACGAGCAAAAGTGATCACGAATGAGCGACGGCGTTTCCAGAGAGCTGGCAGAGGCACGGTGGCGCAAACTGCGGGGACTGCTCCGCGAGCGGGGTATCCTGCGCGTGGAGGAACTGGCCTCTGAACTCGGCGTGTCGGCTGCGACGGTGCGGCGCGATCTGGCCGCGTTGGATGCGGCGGGCGAACTGCGCCGCATCCACGGCGGGGCGGTGGTGGCTGAAGGCCGTGACGAGGAGCCGCTTTTCGATGATAAGGCCTCGATGGCCGCGGCCGAAAAGGGGCGTATCGCCGAGGCGGCCCTCAAGCTGATCCACCCGCGCGACATCGTCTATCTCGACGGGGGCAGCACTGTGCTGGCGCTGGCGCGGCTGCTGACGGCGCATACCCAGCTCACCGTTGTGACCAACTCGCTGCGCGTGGCGCAAGTGTTCAGCAGTGGCGGCCCGCGCATGATCCTCACCGGCGGCGAGTGCCGGCCGCTCAGCCAGACGTTCGTGGGTCCCCTCACGCGGCCCGTGCTGGACCAGATGCACCTCGACATCGCTTTTATGGGGACGATCGGCGTTTCCGCGGAGGCGGGTATGACCACGACCGACCCGGCCGAGGCCTTCACCAAGGAGCAGGCCATGGCAAAGGCGTCGCGCGTCGTTCTTTTGGCGGACAGCTCGAAATTCGGGAAGACGAGTTTCGTCCGTTTCGGTTCACGCTCACATCTTTCCGCAATCATCTCAGACAAACAGATGCCTCCCGCGCAGCGGAAGGCCTTCCAACGCGCCGGAGTCGAAACGATTCTCGTGTGACAAGCAAACAGGACAAAACACCATGGCAACCAACAACTACATCAGTACACTGAAACCCAGTTTCAAACCCCAGAAATACGACCTCGGAAAAATCCCGGCCTACCAGTACAAGGGTACGCTCAAAGACGAAATCGCCGCCGGGAACATCACGGCGGCGCAGGCGGTCGATGTGCTGGAGGACATGCTGACGATCCGCGAGTTCGAGGAGATGATCGTCAAGCTGCGTACCGGCGCTTACGAGTCCTGCAAGGACTATCAGTACCGCGGCCCCACCCACGTTTCGATCGGTCAGGAAGCCACCTCCGTCGGCTGTTGCGCGGCGATGAAATACGACGATTTCATCACCTCCACCCACCGCGGCCACGGCGACTCGCTGGCCAAAGGCTGCACCGCCATCCGGGGCATGAGCGTCGAGGAACTGAAGGCGCGCGTTCCCGACTGCGCGTCGTCCAAGAAAAAGGAGCTGGTCGAAGCCGCATTGGAAGATCACGTCTACCGCGCCATCGCGGAGCTTTTCGGCAAAGAGGACGGGTACTGCAAGGGACGCGGCGGCGGGATGCACATCGCGGACTTCAAGGCCGGCCACCTCGGCGCGAATGCGATTGTGGGCGGCGGCGTGCCGATCGCCACGGGCTCGGCCATGAGTTCCCGCTATTTCAAGACGGGCAAGGTCACCTGTTGCTTCGCGGGCGACGGCGCCTACGCCAACGGCGTGGTGCTGGAAGCCCTCAACTGGGCCGCCATGGGGCAGTTCACCGATCCGACCTATACGAAGAACTCCTTCGGCCTGCCGATCGTCTATGCGATCATCAACAACCACTACGGCTTCACCGGACGCATCGACGGCGAGGTCGCCGGCGTCTGCACGGTCGCGCGCCGCGCCGCCGGTTTCGCAGACAACAACATGCACGCCGAGGTCGTCAACGGGATGGATCTCCTCGCCTGCATGGACGCCATGCGCCGCGCCGCCGCGCTCGCCCGCAGCGGCAAGGGGCCCGTGATGCTGGAGTTCGACACCTACCGCAACTACGGACACTCCTTGGGCGACCCCCGCAACGAATACCGCACCAAGGATGAAGAGGCCGAGTGGAAGGCGCTGGATCCGATCGCGCAGTTCGAGAAACAGGTGCTCGACGCCGGGTGCCTCTCCGCTAAGAAGCTCGCCGAACTCAAAGCCAAGGTTGCGGACCGCAACGCCCGTATGGCTGCCAAGGCCGCGTGGTCGAAGGATCCCGATCCCGCCGACGTGATCAAGTACATGTATACCGACACCCGCGTGGAGAGTGTTCCCGAGGAGTTCGCCAATGTGAAGCCCGAGGGGCCGCTTCCCGCGATCAAACGCACCGAGGACAGCCAGATCACCTACAAGGACGCCATCAAAGAGGCGATGATCGAAGAGATGCTGCGCGACAACCGCGTCGTCCAGTGGGGCGAGGACATCGCCGAATACGGCGGCGCGTTCAAGGTGACCAAAGGCCTGACGGAAGCGTTCGGCCGCGAACGCGTTTTCAACTCCCCGATCTCCGAGGCGTGCATCTGCGGCACGGCGGTCGGCGCGGCCATGACCGGCCTGCGTCCCGTGGTGGAACTGATGTATATGGACTTTTGCCTGATGGCTTCCGACCAGATTGCCAACCAGGCTGCCAAGTGGCACTACATGTCCGGCGCCAGCATCGAGGTGCCGCTCGTGTACCGTGCCTCGGTCGGCGGCGGCAAGGGCTACGGCGGCCAGCACTCGCAGACCTTGGAGTCGGTGTTCGCCCACATTCCCGGCCTCTACGTGGTCTATCCCGCCACGCCCGCGGACGCCAAGGGCATGCTCAAGAGCGCCATCCGCGACAATAACCCGGTGCTCTTCGTCGAATCGCAGATCATGTACAACTATAAAGGCGTTGTGTCCAAAGAGGAATACCTGACCCCGCTCGGCAAGGCAGACATCAAGCGCGCGGGCGACACGGTCTCGATCGTCACGTGGGGCCCGATGCTGTATGAGGCGCTCAAGGCTGCCGACCTGCTCGCCGCCGACGGCATTTCCGCCGAAGTGGTGGACATCCGCTCGCTGGTGCCGCTGGACATGGAGACGATCCTGACTTCGGTGCGCAAGACCGGACGGTGCGTGATCGCCAGCCACTGCGTGGACATCGGTAGCTTCACCGGCGAGATCGCCTCCCGCATCATGGCCGAGGCGTTCGACTCGCTCGACGCCCCGGTGCTGCGTGTGGGCGCGAAGAACGGCATCGCGCCGCAGGCGTACTCGCTCGAGGACGCCTTCCTGCCGCACGACCGCGACATCGTGGCAGCGGTGAAGACGCTTCTCTAACCGCAGGAAAAAAACGGACCTGTTTTAGAGTCGGAGGGCGGCGGAATTTCCGCCGCCCTTTTTTTACAGTTGTGCCCTGAAAAAACAGTGTTTTATCCGCGCGGTGGTGTGGTATCCTAGAACACATAAAAAGGATTAAGGACGCCCCCTGTATGTCAGTGTTGACGCCGCTGTTCGACGAAAACTTTCTATTCTCCGTCTGGTATGACGAGTATCAGGCGTTTAAGGCCTCGCCCGAGGCCGCCGCTCTGGAATCGCGCCTGCGTCTGTGGGCGGATCGCGAGGCGCTTTCTGAGACGCAGTCGGAGGCGGCCTTTATCGCCCGTTATTTCGTTGAGACGTGGGGCTATGCGGGACAGGGTATTTCGCCGGACGGCGGTTACACCTTTACCCAACAGTACAGACTCACCGGCGCGGGGCAGAGCGGCAACACCGGCAGCGCGGATCTCGCCCTCGGTAACTTCGGTCCCGGCGCGGACGGTGTGCCTCAGGTTCTTTGCGAGTTCAAGGACATCCGCTCTGGCCTCGACGATCCGCAGCCGCGCAAAGGTTCGACCCGCTCACCCGTGGAGCAGGGTCTCGATTACCTGACCGCCGCGTTTCTCACCCGCAACCGCGCCGCTGCCGTCGTTCCCGCATGGGCCGTCGTCACGGACATGAACGAGTTCCGTCTCTACAGCCGTCTGCGCGGTTCCTCCCAGTGCCAGCGCTTCGTGCTCCGCGCTTCCGACTCTGCCGACCTTCCCTTCGCCCTGCTGCCGCCGCCTTCCGCCGCCGATCCCGAGCCCTTCGCCTTCCGCCGCTTCGTGTTTCACAAACTGCTGGGCGCGGCGTCGCTCGTGGCCGTTTCCGGAGAATCCTCCGCCGAAACCCTGCTCGCGAGCCACAGCCTGCACGAACACGAAATCGAAGAGGATTTCTACCGCGATTACCGTGACTACCGCGAGGCACTCTACCGCGCCATCGCCGCCGCCAACCCCGCCTTTCCCGGCACGCGCGGCCGTCTCGTACGCCTCACCCAGCGCCTGCTCGACCGTTGCCTCTTCGTCCTCTTCTGCGAGGACATGGGGCGCGAACTCTCCTACCCGCCGCAGCTTCTGCGCGATCTGCTGGTCGATTACGCCCGTAGCCGTTTCTACAGCCCCGAGAGCGACGAACTGTGGACCTGCCTGAAAGAGCTGTTCGCCGCCATGCGCGACGGTGGGGCCTTCGGCGGTCACACAATCACACAGTTCAACGGCGGTCTCTTCGCCCACGACCCCGAACTCGACGCGCTCCGCATCCCGGCCCGCCTGTTCTGCGCCCCCAACCAAGGTGCGACGCAAGCCCCCGCCTCGCTCCTTTCAGACAAGCGGACGCTCCTCTATTTCTCCGCCCGCTACAATTTCGGCAAGCGCAACAGCTCCCTCCAGCGCACCATTGGTCTCACCACCCTCGGGCGCATTTTCGAGCAGTCTATCACCGAGCTCGAGATCATGGAGGCCGAGGCCGACGGACGCGTCTCGCTCAACAAGCTCGGCAAGCGTAAAACCGACGGCGTCTACTACACGCCCGAGTGGGTCACTCACGCCATCGTCGAGGAAGTGGTCGGCGGTCGCCTCTGGGATCTCCGCGCCGAACTCGGCTTCGCCGACCTTCCGCCTCTGACCGATGAGGCGGTCGCGGCTTACCGCGCTTTCCGATCCAGTCGCGGACGCCGCACCGCTCCCGTTGCGGGCGAGTGGCTCTCCTTCCTTAAAACCTACCGTTTGCGCGTGGACGGCCTGCGCGTTGTCGACCCCGCCTGCGGATCCGGCGCCTTCCTCATCCAGGCGCTCGACCGCCTGATCGCCGAGTACCGCTGGATCGTCGATCAGGAGGAGCGCATCACCGGCGTCCGCGAACTCTGGAATCAGGACGCGCTCATCCGCTCCATCCTCTCCCACAACCTCTACGGTGTGGACATCAATCCCGAGTCCGTCGAGATCACCCAGCTCGCCCTCTGGCTCCACACCGCCGCGCCCAACACGCCCCTCTGCACCCTCGACCGCAACATCCGCTGCGGCAACAGCCTTGTCGGCCCCGACTTCTACGCCGACCTGCAGCCTGAGCTTATCCCCGACGAAGAGCGCGAGCGCGTCAACGTCTTCGACTGGCGCGAGGCCTTCCCGCAGGTCTTCGAGTGCGGCGGCTTCGACTGCGTGATCGGCAACCCCCCCTACATCAAGCTCCAGAACTTCCGCCGCGTCCATCCCGATGTTGCCGCCTACCTCACTTCCCGCGACCGCGCCGACGGCCAGCCGCTCTACGTATCCACGCGCTCCGGCAACTTCGACCTCTACCTGCCCTTCATCGAAAAAGGCCTCGCCCTGCTCCGCTCCGGCGGCCGCATGGGCTACATCGCCCCCAACGTCTGGCTCGTCAACGAATACGGCGAATCGTTGCGCCGCGCCCTCCGCGCCTCCCGCCGCCTTGACCGCTGGGTCGACTTCAAGGGCTATCAGGTTTTCCGCGAAGCCATCACCTACACCGCGCTCCAGTTCTTCCGCGCCGAGCCCCGCGACGCCGTTGCCTGCCTTTTCGCGCCCGACGGCCCGTTGCCGCGCCTCGACTGGTCCCGCGCCGACGCCGTGCCCTACGGTGAGCTGCCGACGGACGGAGCATGGAATTTCATGCCGACGGGCGAACGCCGCCTCATCGCCCGCCTCAATGCATCCTGCCGTCGGCTGGAGGACGTGTGCGACGCGATCATCGTCGGTGTGCAGACCAGCGCGGACGACATTTACCAGCTCGAACGTCTCGCGCCCGGGCGCTACCGCACGCGCGGCGGGCTCAATGTGGCGGTCGAAGACGGAATGATGCGCCCGCTCATTTCCGGCCCCGAGGCCAAGCGTTACCTGCGCCCCGCCACGAACACATGGATTCTCTTTCCGTATACCGATGACGGACGTCTGCTGGCCGAGAGCGAACTTTCCAGCCGCTTCCCGAACGCATGGCGCTATCTGCAGAGCCATGAGGCAGCCCTGCGAGACCGTGAACGCGGCGCGTTCGACGATCCGGCGTGGTATCGCTTCGGCCGCAACCAGAATATCGACAAGCAACATCTGCCCAAGCTAATGGTGCCGCGTTTGGTGACGCACCTGTTCGCCGCGCTGGACGAAGAGAGCGCGTGCTGTCTCGACAATGTGGATGTGGGCGGCATTCTTGCGACCGACCGCTCGACGTTACTCTATCTCTACGGCATTCTCAACGCGCCGGTCTGCGACTACGTGTGGCGGCGGATATCGAAACCGTTCCAGAACGACTTCCGTTCCGCCAACAAGCAATTCATCGCGCCGCTGCCGATTCCCGACGCGACGCCCGCGCAGCGCGGGGAGGTGGGGCGGCTGGCCTTGCGCCTGCAGGAACTGCACACCCGCGACCGCGGACTCGCCGACGCCATCGACGCGCGGCTCGCCTCGGCGCAGACCGAAGCTTTCGCGCCCGGTCCCGAATGGCTGTGGGCCGACGTGCGAACCCCGGCTCAGTGGAAGGCCGACGCGCCCGCGAACCTGACGCGCGCGGCCCGCACCGCGTGGGCCAAGGAACAATGCGCCTCTGTTCTGGCCGGACATCTCGACGTCATCGACGCGGCCTTGTCGGTTGAAACCCCGCCCTTCTGCGAAGTTGAGGACGCCGCCGGACGCCTGACTCTACGCGTCAACGGCCGCGTCGCGGTCGAACTTTTCGACAAGCCCGACGCGCCCTTCATTGCCGCCCAGTGGCGTCACGCCCTCCGGTCCTTCCGTGGCAACGCCAAACGCCTTCTCGCCCTGCTCCTCAAACTCCGCTCCACCCCCGACGCCGCCCTCGCCTCCGCCGTCATCCGCCTCGTCTCCGACCGCCAAGTTCTCGCGGGTGAGATCGCAGCGGCTGAGGGGGAGATGAATGAGCTGGTGTTTGGACTGTATGACTTAGCGGATAATGACCGTCAGCAGATTCAGAGGGGGTAACGTGCGGCAAGAAAAGTCAAGCGTTGCGCTGAAGGACGAAATAATACAAACTATTTAACAAGTGGACATCGACAATGGAGGGCCGAAATGATCACTGGAATTTCTGTTCGCAACTTTAAGTCGCTGTATGACTTTAAACTCCAGGATATTCCCGCTTTTTCGTGCTTGATCGGTCTAAACGGTTCCGGAAAAACGACGGTTCTACAACTTTTTGATTTTCTTGGACATCTGGCTCAAGGAACGACAGTCATGCGCGGGTGGAATATGGCTGAATTAGTTACTGCAGGGAGTCGTTCGAAAGTGATTCCTCTGACAGTAGATTTCATGATCGGTGAAAGGACGCTACGCTGGTCTGGTTCATACAGTTTAGAAAAAAAACGTGTCGATGATGAACGGATTAGTGATCTTAATGCGGCAATAGATTTGCTCTATATAGACGCAAAAGGCTGTTTATGTATGGGGCACGGAGAGGGTATTAAAAAAACGGATTTCAGTTTGCTAACCTACTCGGGGTCTATTTTGCCTCACCTTAAAATCGAGAACCCGCTGATAGATGCCGTTAAGAATGAACTCGCAAGCTTGAAATCATTTGAACTCCTTAATCCCGCGAGTCTTCGGCGTCCTTCTCAGGAGACCGATGAGATTGGGATTGGAGGGGACGGGCTACCTGGTTTCTTAAGCCGGTTAACTCCAGAGCAATCCGGACGTCTTCTGGAAGTACTTAAGGACTACTACCCTCGATTACAATCAGTCGATGTAAAACGTCGACAATTTGGATGGAAAAACCTGCTCGTAAAAGAGTATCAACGAGCGGTTCAGGCTGGACATATCAATGACGGATTACTGCGTGTTCTGGCCATTCTCTCCCAACGCTATACCAACAAGAGTTTTTTGTTGTTTGACGAGATAGAGAACGGAATCAACCAGGAAATTATCCAGAAACTCGTCGACCTCTTGCAGAACTTCGATAACAAGCAAGTCATGGTAACCACGCACAGCGCCCTTGTTTTGAATTATTTATCTGATCCTATAGCACAGGGCGGAGTTATTCTGCTTTACCAAGATGAGAAGGGATATACCCACGCCCGTAAATTCTTTGAAATACCACAGATCGCAGAACGACTGGAATTCATGAGCCCGGGACAGGTCATGAGCCAGACCGATCTCGTTGATTTGGCGGCAAAGCTTTGTCAGGAAAATGGAAACGGGGGCAGGGTGGAGGCCTGATATGCTATTCGTTATTTCTGGCGAGGGCTCCAGCGACCTCGGCACAAAATATCCTGATGGAACGTTGAAGAAGGGTGCTATGACCCTGATTCTTGACCGACTTTGCGAAATCAATTGTGGTTATGCTCCAGATTATGAATTGCTGACTGAGGGCGATGTTAAGCGGTTAAGAAAACGCAACCTGCGCGATGTCCGACCACGGGGAGACGTCAGCAAGGAAGATACAGAAACTTTATGGCTAAGTAGTTTCTGTCTCGCTGCATATGCCAAGGGCAAAGGTGAGGGTGTGGCATTGGTCTGTTTCAAAGACAGTGACGGAACCAACACGTCACCTCATGACAAGTGGGCTCGAATGGTCAAGGCGATGTACTCGGGTTTTAATGGCGCAGGGTTTAAGTGGGGAGTGGCCATGGTGCCGCGGCCGAAAAGTGAAGCTTGGCTGCTTGCCTATTATCAGAGGAAGGATGGCGTGCATCATGAGTATGATCAGTGCGAACGCTTTGAAGAGATGTCGGGAAACGATGGAAGCCCCAACTCGTGTAAATCGTTATTAAAAAGGTTCTGTTCGTGTAATGGCGACGTCTATGCCAATGTCATAACGAAAGATGCCGTTGAGACAATAGATTGGAACCGTGTAAACATGCCGAGTTTTACCGCATTCAAAAAGCGGTTCGAAAATGTTTTGGCCGGATTGAATGGCCTCCCTTATCCCCATGCTGACTGTCCTTATACGGTGGAGCCTTAATGGTTCCGCCGTTCGGGGGTTGCATCTGCATGGCCACGCGACTGCCGCGTTCGACGAAAGCCGTTAGTGAACATTTAGACATCGTGAACCTCTCTTCCTGATTTACCCCTCACTTTTTTCGTGGTGAACGGCGAAGCCTATTCAAATGCGTTGCGGGAAAACCTGACTGGCGGATACCGAACTACCCCAAGCCGTGTCCCCGGAACTCCACAGGGGGGCGTCCGGATAAGCCGCATACGGCGATTTCACAATCCGGCCTGTTCACGCTCACTTGCGGAGACCTGCCCGCGTGTAATCCCACGCTTTGAACCCGAGCGCGAATGCGGGGGATTCGGGCTTGAGGCGGAAGTCGCACGCATTGGCGTTTTCGAAGAGCGGATCAGCGTATGTGCCGCCGACCTCTTTGCCGCACGCCTGCCACGCTTCCCACGCGAGACCGTCGAGTTCCGGCTTGCCCGAATAATCGTACCACAGGTTGCCGGCCCAAATGCCGCCCACGCCGCGCGGGCCGCGCCCGACGAGCGGCCCTTCGCGCACCACGACCAGGTTGTTCACGAAGTGCAGCGTGCAGGGGATGTCCTGCACCACCTGACGCGACGTGCGCACCGCGCCGAGCTTCCGGTTCCACGCGAACACGTTGTTGCGGATGATGCAGCCCGCGCCGTAATGCTGGTGGAACCCGCCATCCGTCGTGTTCCAGCACAGGTTGCGCTCCATCACAATGCCCTCGGAACCCTCGTCTGTGTACAGCGCCCACCCGCCGTAGGAGTAGGCCCACACGTCATGGATCACGTTGTCGTGCACCGTCGTGCCGAAGCTTGTGCCGAGCGTGTACACGCCGCCCATATCGCTCATGATACCCTTGCCGAGGTCGTAAATCTTGTTGAACGCGACTTCGTTGCGCTGCGCCACACTGCCTTGAAAACCCCACGTCCAACCGACCGAGACGCCCGTGTAATAGAAATCGTAGATCTCGCAATGCGTCACCTTTGAGTCCGACACATGCGTGAGCGCCACACCCGTGCCTTCGGGATTGAACAGGCCACCCTTACGGATCACACAGTTGTCGATCACATTGAACGCGGTCGAGCGCGGCGCAAGCGTCTTGATCACCCGGCGTTTGAGGGTTTCGCCCTTGGCGACGTGGCCGCCGGAGGCACCCATCCAGATGCCGCCCGCGCCCAGATCCTCGATCATGCAGTTCGTGATCCGGTTGGACACGCACCCGTCGTTTAACCGGAACGCGTAGTTGCCCGTGTGCGTGATCGTGCATGTGTCAAATGTGACGCGGTGTGCGCCCTCGGCGGTCACGAGACCGTCCGACCCGCTGGCCGCCTGATGCTGCCAGCTTTCCGTCGGCCCGTTCACGGCGTACCCCACTGTCGGCGGGGCGTCGCTGTACGCGAACGACAAGTTGCGGAACGCGATGTCATGCACGAATTCGCCCTTGTCCGGATTGCCCTGGAACGCGATCAACTGGCTCAGCTTGGCACTCGGCGCAATCACGACGACCGTCGCGATGGCCTCGCCGGCCAGCGGCCGATAGCGCACACGTCCCGCCTTCACGTCATAGAACCATTCGCCCGGGGCGTCAAACGCGCTCCGCACGTTCTCGAAAGAGACCAGCGTCTCGCGCTCGTTCCATTTCACCCACCCCCTCCATTCCTGCGGGGACTCGGTCTCGACCGTCTGCGTGGCAGGATCGAAGTTGCGCAGGATGCGGCGCGCCGTGCTCCACTTATGCACCACGCACATCTGCACGTACGGATACTCGTCGGCGGGGATATTCCCGAGTGCCGCGGCGAGGCTGTTCGTCAACGTGGCGCGCTCGATGTAGGCGACCTTTCCGGCCGCGTTCGTCACTGCGGAGATGCTTGGCTTCACGAGCTTGAAATAACTCGCCGTTCCCTGACCGCCATTCGGAAGACGCGCACGGTCGGCACGACGTCCGTTAACCCATAACTGCTCGAAATAAGCGGGCTTCCCGTCGGGCACCTTCGGGATCGGCGCGGACCATGTGCCGTCCGCTTCATTTTTCCAGTTCTGGATCACACCTCCGCCGGAAATCGTCGCGCCCGCACCCTCGCCCACCCATGTGACCGGTGCCTGCGGCGTGCCGGAATCGGCCGGCGTGAATATGAGCGTCTCCGTAAGCGCGTAGATGCCGGGCTTTACGATCACCGTCCACGCCTCTTTGTTTCCCTGCGCCTTAGCTGCGCGGATGTGCTCCAGCGCGGCCTTTGGCGTCATCCCGTCCGGGGCGACCACCACTTGGCCTGCCTGAACACCGGCTGCCACAGCCCAAATCCCGAAAAGACACGCGATCCCCGTTTTGTTTCCCATTCCAAGTCTTCTTAACATGGTGTGTTTTCCCTTCTGACAGTAATCTGTTTGTCCCTCTGTTTTGTTTTTCACCCGGTCATTGTTCGCAGAACAACGTCAGGCTCGATTTTCCGCAGACAACCGTATTGTTCGCAATCCTGCGTGTTTTCTGGACCGACTGCAGTCCTTTGTTGTTCGTGTGCGGCACGAAGTGCGAACAGGAGGACGAGATATCCAGCCGCAGCACATCGCCGGGGCTGATCCGGAAAGCGTGATCCGAAAAACAGAACGCCACGGTCTTCTCCGTGCCCGGCGTGTAGTCCGGTGTCGCGTAGCATAGCGACGTGATGTCATCGCGCAGCGGATACGCCACGCCGTCTTTGACCAGGCTCAGGCGCGCATAGAAACAGGTGTCCTCGCAGTCGGACGTGCAGACGA
>JALHET010000305.1 GCA_022839525.1 Lentisphaerota bacterium | reverse complement strand
AGTTCCCGCCTCACGCCCGAAATCAGCAGCCGCTTGATGCCGCGCAACGCCTCGTCCTCTGTGCCGTTGATGTCCTGTGCGTATTTGAGGTCGTCGGCCAGCGCGTCTTTCGTCGGCCCGTCCAGGTCGCTGCGACAAATCGCGTCGCGCAGTAAATCCAGTCTGATGTCGTCGCTCATTTCGCTTTCTTCTCCTTTTGCTTCTCGGCTTTTTCAACCACGGCTTCCAAATCCTTCTTGCTGGCGCTTCCTTTCGCGGCCAAAGATTTGATGTTGGCGATCAACTCCTTGCGGGCTTCCTTCTCCGCGTCCAGTTTCTTCTGCCAGCCGTGCGCGGCCTTGGCTCCGGCCACGCGGGCGACGGCCTGCGTCGTGACCCATGAGCGACTGCCGTTCGTCCAGTGTAGCTCTTCCATGTCCTTGCCGATCTCTGCCTTCTTGGTGATGTACGGGCGCGACGTGATGGCCTTGAGCTGGGCTGCGCGTTCCGGCGTCAGCCACACCTCTGCGGCGCGGGCCGATACGCACAAAAGGATGATGATCGCTAACGTTCTCATGGTGCCTCCACAATGTTGGTTACGCTGGTGTAAAGAAAGCCGGACAGGTACGTTTCAGTAGTCTCGACCGTGCCGTTGGTATATACGACGCTACCCGTATATGGCGCGTTGGTTGTGCCGCCGGAAACTATCTCCAGCCCCGTGTCCGCTATGTCCAGCGGCGTGTCCGCTGTGCCCCATTTCAAAAACTTATTGGTGCGCAGGATGATGTTGCCCACCTGCGGCGGACGCTCGACAGCGATGTCGTAGCAGGCGTACCCGAGAATGTTGGTCAGCGGCGCGTTGGTGTCGATGCTGCCTTGCGCCCAATACGTTACGCCTGCTGTAGGCTCAAAAGCCCACATCGTTTTAGGCGCGGTCTCCAGCAGTCGCGTGTAGTGGGTGAAGTAATGCACGGTGTTGGACGCGTATTCCTCGCGGATCACGAAAGCCTCGATGTTCTCGTAGTCCGGGTCGTCATCCATGTCGGCTGCCAAGTACAACCGCCCCGTGAAATCGTTGGTGTGGTCTGCCGCGTCCCAAAGACGCTCCAGCGCATTGGTCAAACCCTGCCCTGCCGCCGCAACGATGTTGCTAGACTCTGCGATCATGGCGGCGGCTGCGGCTGAACGCTGGCCGTCGGCGATGGTGCCGGTCGGGTCGAGCAACCCGCCGCCGGGGATGCCGATCACATGGGTGCGCTTCCACGCCTTGACCGTCTGGACGTTCGAGGTCTGCGCCGAGACCGACAGCGCGAACAAACACAAAGCTATGAGTGCGTTTCTCATTCGGCGATGATCCTGTATTGATAGTCGCGGTCGAGCGTGAAGCCGTGGAAGAACCACGTTCCGCTTGCGCCGGAAAGCCCCGTCACCAGCGGCGTCCAGGTCTCGCCGCCGTCCGCGCTGCGGAAAATCGTGTATGTCGCCTCGGCTGTCCCGCCTGTCCACGATAGCTGCACGAAGTCCGGCGTCTCGACAGGGCGCGACAGGCGCAGCCCGCCCGCCGCTTTGTTTGCGTTGGTAGGGACGGCGCGGAACATCAGCAATGCCGTCAGAGCCGCGAAAAGTATCTTGTCAGCCGTCAGTTTCATTGTGGCACCTCGTTTGTTACGCTCATCAACGCCCCGCACTGGTACGTCCAATAAAGCCCCTCTCGCTCGACTGTGCCGGTAAAGCCAATCTTGCCTCCGATGCTGAAGCCGTTCTCCACCCGGAACATGCCGCCTGCCGAACCGCCGCCCGCTATCTCGCAGAACGCCAGAAAAAACGCGCTGTCCAGCGAGCTCGGTAGATACACGGTCGAGCGGTAGACGGTCTCGTATAATATGCCGTTGACCGTGTGCGACGTGTATTCCGCCGTGCTCTGGTACTCGGCGAACTCCCAGGCGTTGGTGGACTCCAAGTTGGTCTTATACTTAATCACCGGCATGGTGTTCATCGCCTCGCTGTACGCATGCCAGATGTAATGCCCCGTGTGCGCGGTTCCGAGGATGTTGGACGACCCGCCAGCGCCGAACTCGCAATAGACGATCTGCGCGGTCGCATTCGTTGAAACCTCGACCACGCCGCCGATTGAAACCGTGTGGCCGGTCACGTACCCGAACCCGATTGAGCCAGTAAGCACGCCCACGATCTCGTCCACGGTGTTGGAAGCCGATGCCGTAGCGTCCTGCACGGCCTGGGCCGCCGCCGCCACTGCCGCCGCCTGCGCCTCGTTCTGCGCGATCTCCGTCAAGCCCGCCGCGTAGCCTTTCGGCACAATGTTGCCGTGCTGGTCAACCATGAGGTATTGCGCGGACGGCCAGTTTGTGACGGATGCCCTCGCGGCCTGGGCGCACATGACGCCGATCACGAGGCCGGCGAACAGCAGCCACCAGGCGAAGAGCATCCAGGCGTAGAGCGTGTCGCGGTGCCGCGCGTCTCGTTTGCCGTTCATTGCGCACCTCCCGGCGCATTGGTGTACGCCACCAGCCAATGCCAGCCGTTGCTGTACACGTTGCGCCACCAAAGATTGGTGTAAGAATCGGAAACGATAGTCTCGCCCTGGAGCCAGAGGTTCGTCGCCATGCCGCTGTCCTGATCGACCTTGCCCGCAATCGCCTGCGCCACATGCGCCTCTGTGGCCACGGGCTGGCCTGCCCGATAGATTTCATCTCCGTACAGCGGCGGGCGCACGACCGGCGCACCGTTCCATGTGTCGCCCCATCCTGTCGCCTGCGGGTC
>JALHET010000304.1 GCA_022839525.1 Lentisphaerota bacterium | reverse complement strand
GCGGTCTATTCGGAGTACGGGCAGGAACAGACCGTGACCCTGTTGCGGCTGGCAAAAAAGCTGGAGCTGCTGCCGACGGGGGGATCGGACTATCACGGGCTCCACAAGCCGGAGATCGCGCTTGGCAAAGGGTTGGGCAACCTGTGCGTGCCGGACGATTATCTTGCGCCCCTGTTGCAGGCGATGGGAGAGGCGAACCCGTGGGTGGCGGTAAGTAAAGGATGAACTGGACTGATACACTGGCCGAATTGATCTGCCGCACGACGAGTGACCTGCCCGCAGATGTGGAGGCGGCGCTGCGGTCCGCCGCGGCGGCCGAGCCCGAGGGTTCGCGGGCGGCGCTGCTTGTGCAGGCGCTTGCCGAAAACACATCTCTGGCGCGTCGGCAGGCGACGCCGCTCTGTCAGGACACGGGCACGCTCACCTTTTTTTGGCGTGTGCCGCGCGGCACCGACACGGTCGCGTTGGAAGAGGCTGCGCGCGGGGCGGTGGCGTTCGCGACGCGGAAGGGATGGCTACGCCGCAACACGGTCGAGACGCTCTCGGGGATGTCGGTGGACACGAATGTCGCGGAGGGCTCTCCGGTCTGCCACTTCAAGCAGGCGGACACGGAGTCGGTTGAAGTGTGGCTGCTCCAGAAAGGCGGCGGCAGCGAGAACATGAGCGTCCAGTTCAGTTTGCCCGATGAGGAACTGGGTGCGGGCCGTGATCTGGAAGGCGTGCGCACATGCCTGTTGCAGGCGGTGTGGCGCGCGCAGGGGTTCGGGTGCGCGCCGGGCGTGCTGGGGGTCTGTATCGGGGCGGATCGCGCGGAGGGCTTTCTGGCCGCGAAACTCCAGCTCTTGCGTCCGTTGGACGATCACGCGTCGGAGCCGGAGCTGGCGGCGCTGGAAAAGCGCGTGCTGGACGAGGCCAACCAATTGGGTATCGGGCCGATGGGAATGGGCGGAAAGACCACGCTGCTGGGTGTCAAGATTACCGCGCGGCCGCGCCTGCCCGCCTCCTATTATGTGACAGTCGCCTATCTGTGCTGGGCGTGCCGCCGCCGCGGCGTGCGGATGGCCGGAGGGTCGGTCGAGTGGCTGGGGTGACGGCGATGAACGAGTTGCGTTATCCGTTTACTGAAGAAGCTGTGCGCGCGTTGCGTGCCGGGGATGCCGTGCGGGTTTCCGGTCTCGTGTTCACGGGGCGTGACCGGCTGCACACGTATCTGGCCGAGGGCGGCGAGAGTCCGGTGCCGCTGCGCGACGGCGCGCTATACCATTGCGGGCCGGTGGTGCTGCCTTGGGAAAGCGGTTGGCGCGTGGTGGCGGCGGGGCCGACCACGTCGGTGCGCGAGGAGCCGTACATGGCCAAGGTGATCGAAGGTTTCGGCGTGCGGGTGATCATCGGCAAGGGCGGGATGGGCACCGCCACGCAGGCCGCATGTGTCCGGCACGGCTGCGTTTACCTGCAGGCCGTGGGCGGCGCGGCCGCGCTGCTGGCACAACGGATCAAGCGCGTGGAGGGCGTGTGTTTTCTGGACACGTTCGGCGCGACCGAGGCGCTATGGCAGTTCGACGTGGAGGCGTTCGAGGCCGTGGTCGGTATGGACACGCACGGGCGAAACCTGTTCGACGAGGTGCGGGTTTCGTCGGGCGAGGTGTTGCGGCGATTGACGGGAACATGAGTTCCAGTGCGCAGACGAGTCAGGGAAAGCCAGATGATGAATTCTGACCGAGTCAAGAGCTGGCCAAAGAACGAGCGACCGCGTGAACGGCTGTTGGCAATGATGAATCAGGCAAAAATCTGCGTGATTCGGTAACCATACGTTCGCCCGCGATTACATAAGGGTCTCAATTTTTTGTGCGCACCCCAATCGTGATATGCTAAAATAACGAAACATTAGCACGTAACAGGAAATCGGGCATGCGCATTGTTTTCATGGGATCTTCAGAAGCCTCGGCCACCGCGCTGCGGGCGATCTTGAAGTCGCCCCTGCTGAAGGTTGTCGGCGTGGTGACCCAGCCGGACCGTCCCTCCGGGCGGCGCCAGCGCTTCACGCCATGCCCCTGTAAGGCGTATGCCACCCTGCGCAGGGTCGGCCCGATCATCTCTCCCGAGAACGTCAACGCGCCCGCGGCGCTCGCGCAGATCGAAGGGCTCAAGCCCGACGTGATCGTGGTGGTGGCGTTCGGCCAGTTTCTGGGTAAGCGGCTGCTGGCGTTGCCGCCGCTGGGGTGCGTGAACGGGCATTTTTCGCTGCTGCCGAAATACCGCGGCGCGGCGCCGGTTCAGGCGGCGATCGCGGCGGGAGATAAGGTGACCGGCGTGACGATCATGCAGATGGCCGAAGGCATGGATGACGGCGACATGCTGCTCAAGGCGATTGAGCCGATCTGTTCCGACGATACGGCTGTGACGCTGATGGACCGGCTTGCGATTTTGGGCGCGGTTACCCTTGCCAAGGCGCTGAAGCTGATGATGTCCGGCGAGCTTACGCGTGAACCGCAAGATCCGGCGCAGGCGACGTACGCGCCAAAGCTGCAGAAAACGGACGGCTTGATCGATTGGGGGGTGTCCGCGTTTGTGATCGAGCGGCGCATCCGCGCGTATGACCCTTGGCCGGGCGCCTTCACGTTCCTTCCCGGGCGGCTGAACAAGTCCGGCGTCCCTGAGCGCATCAAAGTGCTGCAGGCCGAAGTGCTGAAAGAATCCAGCGTGGAGGAGGACGGCTGTGCGCCCGGAACAGTCTGCATGATCTCGCCCAGCGGCCCCGTGGTCGCCACGGGCGACAAG
>JALHET010000026.1 GCA_022839525.1 Lentisphaerota bacterium | reverse complement strand
CCCTGTTAAAAAGGAACAGAATCCACTCGAAGTCAAAGCCTATAACGACACTTGGGGGAAAGGTGACGCCAGCTTCTTGCCGATGCTCTATGATCGGTTAACGTACATGCACCAATTATTATCGCCGACAGGAAGCATGTTTCTGCACTGCGATTGGCATGTGGGGCATTACATAAAAGTTATGTGCGATGAAATTTTTGGCAAAGACAACTTGTTAAATGAGATCGTATGGTGTTACACGGGACCCGGCTCGCCCGGTATGCGTCAATTCAGCCGTAAACACGACACAATCTTTTGGTATCGAAAGAGTGACAAGTGGTGCTTCAACGAAAAAGCCGCACGTATTCCGCATCATGAGAAGACTAAGGAGAACTTCAAAAAGGGATTAGAAGGTTCCGGTTTTGTTGCCGAAACTTATGCGCTAGATGAGACGGGAAAAATAGCTGAAGATTGGTGGCAGATTGCCGTCGCGTCTCGTTATCCTGCCGATGGTGTGAAGCGAACGGGATATGCCACGGAAAAACCTTGGCCTTTGATTGAGAGAATTGTCAAAGTAGCGTCTTCGCCTGGCAGTTTGGTGGCAGATTTCTTTTGTGGATCGGGGATTACTGCTGCGGTTGCCGAGCAGAATGGTAGAAGATGGATAACTGCGGACCTTGGCCGGTTCGCGATCCACACGACGCGCAAGCGCCTGTTGGGCATTCCAGACTGCAAGCCGTTCCAGATTCTCAACCTTGGCCAGTATGAGCGCAAGTACTGGCAGGGGGTGATGTTCGGCAAGCCGTCGGCGGAGCCGGAAGCCGTGCTGATCGCGGAGTACGTCCGGTTCATCCTGGAGCTGTATCAGGCGCAGCCCTGTCCCGGTTTCCGCCACATCCATGGCCGCAAGGGGCGGTCGCTTGTCGCGGTCGGTGCGGTGGACGCACCCGTGACCATCACGCAGGTGAACGAGGCCGTGGCGGAGTGCGCGGCCGCCGGCCAGAAGGAACTCCACGTTTTGGGCTGGGAGTGGGAGATGGGCATGAACGACCCCATCGTCAAGCAGGCCAGGGCCAGCCACGACGTGACCCTGCGGCTGATGACCATCCCGCGCGAGGTCATGGAGAAGCGGGCTGCCGAATGCGGCGACATCCGTTTCTTTGATGTGGCCTATCTCAAAGCCGAGGTTGTGGCGCAGGGCAAATCCAAGCGCAAGGTGAAGATCGAACTGAAAAACTTCGCCATTCCGGACACGGAGCTGATCCCGGAGGAGGTGCGCCGGAAGATCACGAAATGGTCGGACTACATTGATTACTGGGCGGTCGACTGGGATTACCGGCGCGACAC
This sequence comes from Lentisphaerota bacterium, assembly GCA_022839525.1. The sequence continues at coordinate 12,375 of JALHET010000026.1, read as the reverse complement.
CTTCATGAACCAGTGGCAGACCTACCGCACGCGCACCGACCGCAAGCTGGCCCTCGTCAGCTCCGAGCACGAGTACAAGGCTGTCGGCAACTACGAGATCCTGATCAAGGTCGTGGACATCTTCGGCAACGACACCAGCCTCCTGCTGGAATGGAAGGCGAAATGAGGCACCCGCGATGGCTTGCTTTTTAGGCTTGTTGCCCGGCGTATCAATTGGTACATTATGAAAGATCAAGAGGCCAACAAGGAGGATTTGATCCCAGCCGGATGGCTTAAGGCGGTCTGTGAGGCTTTGATTCAAGGGGGTGATCGGGTCACGATAACGGGGACGGCATGGAACAGATGGGAGTCGATATTCCCAAACACCTTCAAGCCTGACCTGTATGCGGTATTGGCGCGTTTTCTTTCGAAAGGATCTGTTGTTGGAAGACGCATTTATGGGATGCGCCCGGAAGGTGAAGTCTATGCTTTTTTCTTTGACTACAAGGAGCATAGGCTGTACGGCAAGATCAACTTGAGATTGCCTGAAAAGCGGATTGTTTTGATTCTGTCTGCGCATCTACCTGACAAAGGAGAAGAACTATGAGAAGGCAAGCTCCAATCGATGCAACACCACCCTTTGAAGGGCTGGTAAAGGATAAGGCGAAGTTGTCGGTGACGATTCCCGCCTTGCCGGGATCGAACGCTGATGCGCGCGTCGTTGAGGTCGAGGTCAACGGGTGGCGTGATCCAACGGACGGCGAGATTTACCTGAGCGGCACGACGACTGCTTATGTTGATCAGATCAAAGCGCACGAAATGGGGCTGCTTGCGCCGCAGGATTTCAAATTGCTCCGGGAACAACTGCATGTCACCCAAGCGGAGATTTCCAGCCTCTTGCAGATCGGAAAGCGGTCCTGGACACGCTGGGAGACCGGGTATGATCGTCCTAGCCGCTCGATTAACCTGCTTGTCCGCTCCCTCTATGACGGGATCATCACGGTTCCGTATTTGGAGGAACTGCAGAAGCCGATCGATCATGAGCCGCTTACCAAGTGGCGGTGTACGGTCTGTCCAAGTCTTTATGGCGCTCCGAAGAAACAGCGCACTCAGGTCTGCGAGGAGGTGCCCGATGAGGCCGGTTCCGCCGCTTGAGTGCCTGGGCTATTTTGTCACCGCCCTGACGGTTTCGGCAAACCCTAAGCATAACCCCGAGGCCAAAGTCGAACTGACCACTGACGACCTTACGGTCACAACGAAATGCGTTTGCACGGACAAGGCGACGCGGCGCTGGCATGTCCAGTTGACGATCCGTCAGGTTGTGGGGCCGGACAAAAACGCCCCATACAACTTCCGGTTGGTGTTGTTTGGGGAGTTTGAGGTCGTAAGCGGGGTTCCTAAGGAACACGAACGGAGGCTTGTCGAGACGAACGCGTGTTCGATCTTGATGGGTTCAGCCCGCGAAGTGTTGCGGACCGCGATGTCGTCGGGACCCTACAAGCCTCTGCTGTTGCCCACGTGGTCGTTCTACCAGCCCCCCAAGCCTGCAGCAAACAAAAAAGGCAAAAAGATTGCCGCCAAATAACCGCGCGGATCGCTGAGCTTACGAAGGGGATTCCATGGCCAAGAAAAAGACGCACAAACCGCTCAGCGTGAAGGATCTCAACCTGCCGGAGATCACAGACCGCGATCCGTATTCGCGTCCCTCAAGCCATCTGATACGCGAGGGCGCGGATGGCTGGAAGGAAGAGTCGGGTCGCCGGGTCAGCAACACCTTCTTGGTCAACGCCATAAGGCGCGAGGTCGACGCTTGGCGCGACACGGGCTATCCCGGCGTGTCGGAAACCTCCCGCCGTCTGTTGCGTTTCTGGTTCCACGAGGACCACATGGGCGATGGCCGCCGGTTCCGCTACTACTTCTGCCAGCAAGAGGCCGTCGAGACGGTGGTGTACCTGGCCGAGGTGCGAAAGGTCTACGATGCGGCGGAACTGATCGGGGCGTATTTCGAGCAAACCGACTTGCTGGGGCTGGAGTTCTTGACCGCGTCGAACGGCGACCGGTATGTGCGGCGCTACATCCCGGAGATCAATAAGGACGCGGAGCAGATCCTGCCGCCGCAGGGCTTGCCGCGGTATGCCGTAAAAATGGCGACCGGCAGCGGCAAGACCATGGTCATGGCGCTGCTGACGATCTGGAGTTTCTTTCACCGGCGGCTGGAAAAGGGCAGCCGGATGGCGGATCACTTCTTGGTGATCGCGCCGAATGTGATCGTGTACGAACGTCTGGCCGACGACTTTGCGGCAGGTAAAATCTTCTGGCGCCTGCCCATGATCCCGCCCGAGTGGCGTCGGCTCTTCACGCTTCAGTGCATCCTGCGTGGCGACGCTACGGATGCCGCGCATGGCCACGGCGCGCTCTTCCTTACCAACATCCAGCAGATTTACGCTCAGGAAGCGCCGCCCCCGCCGGTCAACCCCATCGCCGCGATTCTCGGCAACGCCCCGAAGCTCAACGTCCGCAACGCGGAGTCGATGCTGGATCGGATCCTGCGTTTGCCGAACCTGATGGTTCTGAACGACGAGGCGCACCACGTTCACGACGACGATTTAGCTTGGAACAAGACGCTGTTGGCGCTGCACGATGCGTTGAAGTCCAAACACCGTACGGGTTTGTACCTCTGGCTCGATTTCTCGGCAACGCCGAAAAACCAGAACGGCACCTACTTCCCGTGGATCGTGGTGGACTACCCCTTGGCTCAGGCGGTTGAAGACCGGATCGTCAAAGCGCCGCTCATCATCCACCAGACCGACAAGAAGGATCCGGATAAATACGCATCTAAGGACGCGGGGGACGCCTATAGCGAATGGATCACCATCGCCATGCAGCGGTGGCGTCAGCATTGCGAAGATTTCAAGTCGGCGGGCGAAAAGCCCATCCTGTTCGTCATGGCCGAGAACACAAAAGATGCGGATTCTGTCGCCGAACGGTTGCAGCGGGAGCCGGATCTTTCCGAAGAGGGCCGGGTGTTACTCATCCACACGGACAAGACCGGCGAAATCACGGCGAAGGATCTTGACAAGGCGCGGGAATTGGCCCGGACGGTGGACAGTGGCACGTCCAAGGTCAGGGCCGTGGTCTCGGTGATGATGCTGCGTGAAGGTTGGGACGTCCGGAACGTGACGGTGATCCTCGGACTGCGTCCTTTTTCGGCCAAAGCCAGAATCCTGCCCGAACAGGCCGTCGGCCGCGGTTTGCGGCTGATGCGCAATGTGGCCCCGGACAATAATCAGGTGCTGGAGCTGATCGGCACAAACGCCTTCGAGAATTTCATCAAGGAACTGGAAGGCGAGGGGGTCGGAATCCCCGTAACGACGACCCCGCCCAAGCCGGGTGTGACCATTATGCCGGTCTCTGACCGGGAGATGTACAATATCCACATTCCCCAGACCACGGCCTTGTATCAACGCGAGTACCGCAAGTTGGCCGAACTTGACCCTCTGAGCCTGCCTCCGTTGTCATCGGAAGAGAATCTTTCCGAGGAGGTGAAGAACCGCGTCGAACTGATCCACGGCATTGTGCAGGTGAAGGTTGGCACGGACGAGGTGGAGTTCAACGCTGCGAATCTCCCGCCGATCGAGAGTATTCTCGCTGCTTTGACGCGGCGTGTGGAGAAAAAGGCCAAGCTAACCGGATTCTTTGCGGAACTTTATCCCAAGGTGGCTGAGTACATCCAGAACCGTTGTTTTGGCGGCATGGTGGCCTTGGACGACGCCGCATTGCGGCGAGAACTGAACCACTCAGACCTGCTTGAGGCGGTTGCGGTTCTATTCAGTCGGGCCATCGGCGAGTTGACTGCCAAGCCTCAGCCGGTCAAGCTGCAGGGTGACCGGTTCTCGCTCTATAACACCGACCCGTTTGTGTGGCGGCGGGTGACCGTCGATGCCGCGCACACTGTGTTCAACAAGGTGGCCTGTTTCAACGTCCTCGAGGCGGGGTTTGCCGTGTTCTTGGACAACGCATCTGACATTGAGCGCTTCTCGTCACTGTCTGAGTGGTACACGCGGTTTTGTATCCAGTATCTCGACGAAGAAGGCGGCATCCGTCTCTACTATCCCGATTTCGTGGCCATCCAACGGACGCAAAAAGGGTTAGTCCGCTGGATTTTGGAAACCAAGGGGCGCGAATTCGCCAACACCGACGCGAAAGCCCAGCACATGACCCGCTGGTGTCAGGATGTGAAACGCGAGACCGGCGAGAATTGGCGTTATCTTAAAGTCCGCCAAATCGATTTCACCGCTTTCACGAAAGACAACCCTCGCGGTTCCTTTCAGAAGTTTCTCGACTGGCTTTCAAAACGCGGACAGGTTGAGAATGTCCTCCTGACGCACCAGCCAGATGATCGGCGGGATGGCCATAGCGGCGCACAGGGCAAAGGCGAACCCGATGCCCTGCAGGATGACCAGCCACGGGATGCTGAGGGAGATCGGCAGCCCGCCGAACACCATCCAGGCCCGTGTCCAGCCGGTGAACGTCCAGCCGATGCAGAACCCCGATAGCAGGCCGAGCACAATGCCGCAGATTCCGGTTAGTGCCGCCTCGCCGAACAGCATCCGCCCCAATTGGCCGCGCGTCATACCGACTGCGCGCATCACCGCGATCTCCTTTGCCGAGGCCTGAACCGACGCGATGAGCAGCGTGATGATGCCCGACGCCAAAACAATCAGCGACCAGAACGGCGCACGCGCCATATCGCCGATCAAGGTGTTGCCGTGCGCGATCGTGCCGTCCTCGATCTCGTCGCGGTGATGCAGCCGCACCGCGTTGTCGTCCCCGACCTCCAACGCTTCGCGAATCTCGCCCTCCAGCCGCTGGCAGGCGGACAATGCGCCCAAATTGCGGTACGTCTCGTTCAGGTTCAGCCAGAGGAAATACGTGGTGTCCATATTGCCGCTCAGTCGCCGCGCGTCGGCCTCGCTCACAAACACCGGCCCCATGGTGCCGCCCGGCATGCTGTTCCGGCCGCGCATCTGTGCGCGGGATGTGACCAGATGCCAGTTCAGATCCGCCACGCCCACGATGTTAAAGGTCTCGGTCTGCACGGGGCGTCCACCGCCCCTCCTTGGGCGGTTCTTTACGATGCTGAGATCGTCGCCGAGCCCCAATCCTGTTTCGCGGGAAAACATTTTTGTGATCACGCAAGAACCGCCCTTTTCGAGCGCGTCGGCCGCCGTCTGACGCCCGCCTGCCACAAACCGGAACGGCGCAAGCGGATGCTCCCCCCCGAAGGCGACGTGCGGATCCGTGCCGAAGAGCAGCACGTTGGGGCTGATCGGTGTCTTGCCGGAGACCCTCGCGACCCGGGCGGTGAGCGCATCCGGCAGAAAGAACTGTGCCGCCTCGATCGGCAGACAGCGTCCGCGATCCACCCCGTCCAGTTTGGACACCTTCTGCGCCACGTCGCCGGACACACCGTTCGGCAAGAGCGAAACGATCACATCGGGAAACTCGTGACTCGGGATAAAAGGAGCCATCATCGAACCTCCCCAGATGTGGATCGCCGAATAGGAGCCCAGCCCGATCGCCAGGGTGATGACCATGCCCGCTGTCCGCGAGAAGTGCCGGCTGATCCGCCGGTGCAGCAGCCGCGGATCAAGGCCCAGCACCGCGCTGACCGCAGGGCCGGCCAGCCGCTCAACCAGCCTCACGAAAAAGGGAAGGAACAGCAACAGGCCGATGATGTGAAGCGGCATGCCGGCCGTCAGCAGCAGTACGCTGCGGGTCATCGCCGAAATGTGCATCGGAAGCACGAAGACCAGCATGGGGAAAAGCAGAATGAATCCCAGCAGGGGAGACCGGCGTGTCGCCCAACGGGAGGCCTGGTCCGCGTTTTGATTTTCGATCAGAAGATCCAACGGGCGGATGCGCATGGCGCGGCGGCAGGGCCAATGTAAACTCACCGCCGCGATCAGTGTCACACCAGCGGCCGAACACGCCGGCGTCACCCAGCCCAAGGATACGCCTTCGGGAAACGCATCGGCTGTCCGGCTCACAAAGACGGTCAGGATCGCCCAGCCGCCGAGCATGCCTAAGGCCCAACCGCAGAGGGCGATGAACAGACCCTCCAGCATGACCATGCGTGCCACTTGGCGCGCGGTCATGCCCACAGCCCGCAAGAGAGCCAGCACACGCAGCTTTTGTTCGACGCCCACGGTCAGCGCATTGATCAGCATGCAGAGCGCCGTGAGGACAGCAAGCGTCAGCAACAGCGGAGCCTGCCGCTTGAAGTTCTGCAATTTGTCGCTGGAGAATTGAGATTCGATCTCCTTGCGTTCCACCGCACTGCACAGGGTGCCTGACGGCTCGCCTTCCTTGGCGGGCGGAGTGAGCCTCGCAACGGTGTCCTTGACCGGTTTCGCGCTTGCGCCGCTGCGCAGTTGGCAGAGCAGGAGGTTCGGAAGAGGGTCGAACGTTCCTCCCATCGCCTGTTTCATCGCACCGATCGAGGCAAACGCGGTCGGGAAACCGCTCACCGCCTCTTTGAGGTCAATGAGTGCGCCGATCTTGACCGTCACCGTCCCGTTCGGCGTAATCAGCACGAGCGGCGATCCGAGCGGCGGGGGCGTCAGCCGGCGCGGCGCGAAAACCGCCGAACAGACGGCGACCACCGGATCCTCATCGGCGGGATCAGGCCACGTCCCCGTGATTTTCGCTTCGGCATAGGGACAGCCGGACGCCGGTGCCAAGGTCATCGGCGCCACCAGAGGGGGCCCCTGCATGACCCTGCCGCCGGGCCTGAAATCAAGTGTGGTGCGGAGCACCTTGCAGGCCAGCGTGCGCTCGACAGCAGGCAACGACTGGATGGCCGTGACCACATTCGAAGGGATTCCCGCCATCATCTGCTCGCGCGACGGGCGCATCATGGCGCCCATCGCCCTCCGGCCCACCTTGATACCGACGTTGCCGGTCGAGACCCAGCAGGAGTAAGGTGCGGTCATGCGCCGCACTTTCTCGCGGCTCTGCCCCATTGCGGTCATGGTCAGTCCAAGCGACCAGACCACCAGCCCGGTCGCGGCCGCGACGCCGAGGGTCGCGGTCGCAAAACGCATTTTGTCGTGCCGTAGACTTTTTAGAACCCATTTGACGATCATGACAGCGTCCGCCTCACTTCTCCATGGTTTCCAAATAGCGGCCAGAGACCCGTGCCGCATCGTGATTCGTGGTGAAGCAGTCGACGAAGCGGCCGTCTTTCATGAGGTGTACGCGCTTGGCGGTGGCGGCCACAACGGGGTCATGGCTCACCATCAGGATGGTGCAGCCGTCCTCCTCGTTCATCTTGCGCAGCAGCCCGCAGAAGGAGCGGCCCGCAGGCGAGTCGAGGTTGCCGGTCGGCTCGTCAGCCAGCACAATGTCGGGATTCGTGACCAGCGCGCGGGCGATGGCTACGCGCTGCCGCTCGCCGCCGCTCAGCGTGAGCGGCGCATGGGTGCGTCGGCTGGTCAGCCCCAGCTTCTCCAACAAGGCGCCGACCACACCGGCATCGGGCGTCTTGCGGTCGAGCAGCAGGGGCAGAACGATATTTTCCTCGGCCGTCAACGTGGGAATCAGGTTGAAATCCTGAAAGACCAGGCCGATTCTCCGGCGCCGGAAACAGGTGATGTCGTGATCGTTCATCGACGAGATCGAAACGCCGCCGATGCGGATAGTTCCGCCGTCCGCCGTGAGCAGACCCGCCACCAGATGCAGCAGTGTGCTCTTTCCGGAACCGCTTGGCCCCATCACCGCATCGAACGCGCCATGCTCCAACTCAAGATTCACCCCGTCGAGCACCGTCACCCGGTTGGCCCCGTCGCCAAACCCTTTGCATAAATGTTCAACTTCCAGCGCCATCGTTTGCTCAGTCATCATCCGTTACCCGCCTTTAAGGATCGTTTGTACACTTTTTACCCGGTAAATGGTATTTTTTTAAACGTCAACCCGAGGGTTTGGGTTCATTCCTGAAAAAAGAACGTGAACCTTTCAAGGTTTATCGCGTTTAATTATTACACAGAGGTGTATCATGAAAAAACAAATCCTTTTGATCGGCGCGGCGTTGGTCGGCATCGCGGCGGTTTGCGCCGGGGAAACGGCGTTGTCCGAAGCGCTTCAGAACGAGACCCAAGCGGCGGTTGCGAAAGGTCTCGCCTGGCTGGCGGCCAACCAGAAAGCGGAGGGCTACTGGTCCGACGCCAAGCATCCCGCCATGACCGCGTTGCCGCTGTGGGCCTTCGCGGGCGCGGGCGGAACCCAGTACACCGGGCAGATGGATAAAGCGGTTTCTTTCATTTTAAGCAATGTGCAGCCCGACGGCGGCATTTATGTGCCGGATCCTCGGCGCGGCGGTGCGGGTCTTGGCAACTACAACACGTCGCTCTGCATCATGGCGTTGCATGCCACAGGCCGCAAGGACGTGACGCGCGCCATCCAGAGGGGACGCGACTACACGGCAACCACCCAGCTCACCGGCGACGACGAGCACGCCGGGGGGTTCGGCTACGATAAGGGCGGCCGCCGCCACACGGATCTCACCAACACTGGCATGGCGATCGATGCGATGCGCAGGACCCAGGGTGTGGAAGATCTGCGCCCGTCGGGTGAAAAGCGCGCTGACCTTAACTGGGATGCCGCGCAGAAGTATGTGTTGAACATGCAGCAGAAAGAGGGCGAAGACAAGGGCGGATTTCTCTATGCGAAGTCTTTCGGCCCGGCTCCCGCCATGGGCGGCAAAGGCGACGGGAAAGCGCAGGCCTCCGCCGGCGGCCAACAGGGGGGGGCGGGCAAGGATCAACGCGGCGGCCCGCCGCTGCGCTCATACGGCTCGATCACCTATGTGGGCCTGCTCTCGATGATGCATACCCAGCTCACCCGTAACGACCCGCGCGTGATTTCGGCCTTCGACTATTGCACGAAGCACTGGACGCTTGACGAGAATCCGGGACAGGGCGGACAGGGTCTTTATTTCTATTACAACATCCTCACGCGGGCGCTGGCCGCGGTCAACATCGACGCCATCCCGCAGCCGGACGGCGGCAGTCTCGCCTGGCGCGAGGCGCTCATCCGCAAAGTGATCAGCCTCCAGAAACCGGACGGCTCATGGATCAACGAGAACAACCGCTGGTGGGAAAACGACCCCGTGCTGGTGACCGCTTACAGCCTGTTGACGCTGGAGTTTGCCAGCGGCATGACGCGGTAGGGCGTTCACAGGTCACAGGCTTTGCCCGTCGGTATGGTCGCTGGCTCGGCGGGGGCCGGTGTCGCCCTTGCGGCAGGCAAGGGGCGTGATGCCGGTGTGGCGTTTGAAGAGGTTGGCGAAATGTTGCGAGGAGCAGAAGCCGAGGCGCAAGGCGATCTCGGTGATGGGGATTCCGGTTTCGCGCAACAGGTGGCGGGCGGCACGGATACGGCAATCGAGCTGGAACTGATAGGGGGGGAGGCCGGTCAGGTTCCGGAAACGCGCGGTGAAGTGGCTCGGCGCCATGCCGGCGCGGCGGGCGAGGTCATCCAGCGGCACCGTTTTTCCGGGAGAGTGTTGCATGTCGCGTAAGATCGCCTCCAGACGGGACTCTCCGGGCGGCACGGTATGGCTTTTGGCGGCGGCGAGCACTTCCAGCAGGAGCGCCAGCGTGGTGGTGCGCAGGCGGAGCGTGCGCAGGTGCGTGGCGGGTTCGTCGTAAAGCATGTGCAGGGAGCGGAACAGGCGCTTGACCGAGTCGGTGCCGCGGAAATGGCGGTGGGGGATTTGCAAAAGCGCCTGACGCAGCGCATCGGCCTCGTCCGGCGGCTGCTGCAGAAAAGGCTGCCTGTTTTTATCCACGCGCAAGATCATCCAGTAAAGGATCAGGCCTTTCGGGTGTTCGCTGACGGTGTGGCGCTCGCCCGGCAGGTTCACGAAAAGTTCGCCGGGGGTGAGGCGGTAAGCGCGCCTGTTGAACCCGAACGTGAGGGTGTTGCGGATACAGTAGTGGATCTCTATGCACCCGGGGTGCCAGTGCTCGGGCACATCGGGGCGGGGGTTACGGTAATGGCAGTATCCCAGCATGGGGACGGAGGGAAGGCCGACGTCCCCAAGATTCAGCACACGCCTTTCCGAGGTGTTCATGTAGTCGAAGCGCAGATTGGAAATCGGCGAGTCCATGTGCGCAATCTTACGAAAGTAGAAAGATGAACGCAAGAGGAACATACAAAGGGATAAAATGCGACAAAAAGGAGGCGATTATGGTACGCAATGGGGATCAGAAGAAAGTTCCGTTGAGGCGGGATTTCAGGCCGCCGATCGCAGTGTTGCAGGATCTGAAACGCGCCGCGCGCCCGAACGGAAAAGTGTTGGCGATCGCGTGGGAGCGCGAGAACGGGTATGTGGCGCGCTATGATTTGCCCTTGCCGCCGCGGTCCGAGGATTCCCCCGAAGTGCTTCTGCTGGCCGAGCGCATCGTCAAATTCCTGCTCTGGGGGGCGGGCGGCTGGCGGCTGATGTTGTCGGGCCCCCGCAAACTTTGCCAGACCATCCGGCAGCAGTATACCCGGACCGGCGCGCGGGCTTTCGATGTCACGTTTATGGAGGGCGTATACGGTCGCCCGATGGAGGTCGAGTTGCGGCTGCTGGCCGAGATGCCGCAGGGGTATGAACGCGCGGTGCTGATGGATAACCGTTCCAACGGGTGCAGGCTCGGGTTTGACCTTGGGGCGAGCGACTTCAAAATCAGCGCGGTCAAACGCGGCAAGGTGGTTTTCAGCGAGGAATTCCCGTGGGATCCGCGCAACCAGCCTGATCCGGAGTATCACTATTCGAAGCTGAACGAGGGGCTGAAAAAAGCGGCGGAGTGCCTGCCGCGTGTGGACGCGATCGGCGGCAGTACGGCCGGTGTGGTGGTGGACAACCGCATTCAGGTCGCGTCGCTCTTCCGTGCGGTGCCTGCGGAACGCTATGCCGAAGCGCAGAACATGTTTCTCCGCCTTAAGAAAGAGTGGAACGTTCCGGTTGAAGTGGCGAACGATGGCGACGTGACCGCTCTGGCCGGGTTGATGTCGCTCGGTAAAAAAGGCATTCTGGGCGTGGCCATGGGATCCAGCGAGGCGGCTGGGTTCATCGACCGCAGGGGCTGCCTGACCGGGCGGCTCTCTGAGCTTGCGTTCGCGCCGGTGGATCTGCATCCGGCCGCGCCTGCGGACGAGTGGTCGGGCGATATCGGCGTGGGCGCGATGTATTTCTCGCAGCAGGCGGTCAACCACCTTGCGCTGAAGAAGGGCATGCGTTTCCCGGCGAAGATGCCGTTGCCGGAGCGCCTCAAGAAGGTGCAGGAGCGGATGCTCGACGGCGATGTCACAGCCCTGAACATCTTCCAGAAAATCGGGCTTTATCTCGGATATACGGTGCCGTGGTATCGCGAATTCTATGGGTTCGACAGCATGATGATTCTGGGGCGCGTGACGTCCGGGCCCGGGGGCGTGATGATTCTGGAAACCGCGCGCCTCATTTTGGCGGATCAGTTCCCGGAGGTGGCGGAACAGGTGGATGTCTTTATGCCGGATGAGAAGGCGCGGCGCGTCGGGCAGTCTGTGGCAGCGGCGTCATTGCCGCTGATTTGACCGGGCAGGGATTTATATGGAACGCGCGAAACACAGTGACGACGTCTTGCGGCACGTGGTGTCCGGCTTTCAGGTGTGGGGTGATTTCACCGGCGCCGTGCCGTACGGTTCGGGGCACATCAACGACACCTACAAGGTCTCGATACGGTTGGCCGGCACACCCGTGCACTATCTGCTGCAGCGCATCAATCACGAGATCTTCAAACAACCCGGCCGGGTGATGGAGAATATCGTGCGCGTGACCGAGCACCTGCAGGGGAAACTCGCTGCGGGGGGCGAGGCCGAGGCGTCCCGCAAGACGCTGACGGTCATTCCCGCCCGCGACGGTCTGCCGTACGTGCGCGACCCGGCGGGAAACTGGTGGCGCCTGTACCTTTTCATCGAAGGGGCGCAAACGTACGATGTCATCGAGAACGAACGGCAAGCGTATGAGGCCGCCCGCGCGTTCGCGCGGTTTCAGAACCAGTTGGCCGACCTGCCCGCGCCGAGGCTGCACGAGACCATCCCGGCGTTTCACAACACGCTCTCGCGCGTGAAGGCATTGGAGGCCGTTGCTGCGGCGGATGTCTGCGGGCGCAAGGCGGCAGCGGCGGCGGAACTGGCGTTCGTTGAAGAACGGCGTGAACAGTGCGGGCGGTTGCTGGCGCGTAACGCATGCGGCGAGATCCCGGAACGCATCACGCACAACGACACCAAGATCAATAACGTGATGCTGGACGATGCCACCGGCGAGGGCATCTGCGTGATCGACCTCGACACCGTGATGCCGGGGCT
>JALHET010000025.1 GCA_022839525.1 Lentisphaerota bacterium | reverse complement strand
CGTGCGGGTGCATGACGAAGATGCGGATGCGCGCGCGTCCGCGCACACCGTGGATGGCCGCGCTTCCGGTGTCGCCGCTGGTGGCCGCGACGATGTTCATTTCTCCGCCAGTCTCGCCCAGCACATACTCGAAGAGGTTGCCCAGAAACTGCAGGGCCACGTCTTTGAACGCCAGCGTCGGGCCGTGAAAAAGTTCGAGCAGGTGAACCGGGCCGACTGCGACGACCGGCGTCACGTCCGGGTGCCGGAAGGGGGCGTAACTGTTCTCTACGAGGCGCCGCAGCGTGTTTTCGGGCAGGTCATCCGCAAAAAGGCGGATCAGTTCAAAGGCGAGCTTAGGGTAGGGGAGCGGGCGCCAAGCGTCCAACCTGTCCCGGACATCCGGAACCGTCTCGGGCAAGAAAAGTCCGCCATCGCGCGCCAAGCCAGCCAGAACCGTGTCTTTGAAACTCAGCGGTTCACCGCCGCCCCGGGTACTGATGTAACGCATGGCTATTCCGTGAAGAAATGCGGAAGGAGCTGTTTGATGGTGTCCGCTTCGACGTCGAACTGCTGGGCCGCCGAGAGCGCGAGCTGCTTTGCGAGTTCCTGCGCCGACGGCACGTCTTTATAGAACAGGTTCAGGCAGAGCGCCGCATGGGTCATCGCTTTTGCCCGTTCGCTTAACTTCATGCTTTGGATGGCCTTTTCGCTGCGGACCAGTTCGTTAATGAATTCGCCGATGATCTCCGGGCGTTTCGTGTAGACGTCCACCCAGGGGATTTTGATACCGCCCACAGAAAGGGTTTTCAGATCCGCGCCATCGACCGCCCAGCCGCGCGCGGACTTAAACCCCTTCACTTTTTCAACCAGGAAAGCGTGGAACTCTTTGAGCCGGTTGACACGGTCCAGCGCAACCGCGAGCGTGACTTTCGCCTCGTCCGTCGTCAACTCCTCTTTGAGCACCTTCAGCACGCCGATGGCCTCACGGAACTGCAAGTTTTTGAGCGCATCCATGTTCTCGAGTTCAGCGGCGGCCACCTTTTCCTGTTCCTCGGCCACCATTTGCTGGTGCGCCTCCTTTTCCAGGCGTTTCTTCTCTGCGGCCTCCTCGGCCTTGCGCTTCTTCTCCTGTTCCGCCGCCTCCAGCTTCTTCATCTCGGCCAGCGAGGCGGCATCGATCTTGACGCTTTCCAAAGTCTTTTTGAGCTGCGACACCTTGCGGGGCACATCGTTAAGCTCTTTGATGTACGAAAGGCTGTTGACCTTCTCGACCATCGCGTTGGCGAGCTTCACCAGATCGTTCGCCTTTTCGGGGCTGGCCAGCGCCTCGGCGGATTTGGCCTGCGCCTCCAGTTCCGCCAGCAGGGCATCCGCCAGCAGGACGCCGGCCTTGACCGCATAGGCGTCCATGAACATGCCGCGCACGATGGCGACCACGGGATGCGCGTCACCCTCTTTCGGAGCCGTCTCATCCGCCGCCGCAGGGGGTTGTTCAGCCGTGGGGGGGGCGGCTGTTTTTGGAACCTCGTTCGAGGGCGCAGAGGGTGTGACGGTTTTCGGAACCGCATTGGTGGCGGCGGTGACCGCGTTGGTCGTTGCCGTCACCGCATGGGTTGTTGCGGCGACCCCGTTGGTGGATCCCGCCGCTGTCTGGCTGGCTACGGCGTTGGTTGTGGCGTCCGGCGTTGCGGCCTGTTGCTGCGGCAGCGCGTATTCGGGCTCGGGCGGCACCATGCTTGAGCGGACGCCCTCCCCCAGCACCGCCACCACCGCGTCGGCGCCGGCTTTCGCATAGGTCAGTGCTTCCGGCGCAACCGCGCGGATGCGTTCGACGATGGTTTTCGCCTTGTTGAGTGAATTGGCGATCGACGCGTACGCTTTCGCTTGCGTTGTCGCGATAAGTGCTTTTTCGGCTTTTTCTTTTTTGACTTTGGTGTAGTGCAGCCCGCCGAAAATCCCTCCGGCCAACAGTAGCACCAGCATGCCGATGCCGACCACGATCAAGGCGCCCATCTTGCACCCGCGTTTTCCGGCGGCCTCTTCGCTCTCCAGTTTTTCTTCGATCTGGTCCACGGGCACCATGCCGGGCGGCAATTCACCAAGATCGCCGGTCATGGAAGCCATACCGGCCGTAGTCTTGTATTTCCCCTTGATCATGATTTTCTTTGACGCGGTCGCGAGGTTGACCGGGCCCGCCTTGGAGAGATACCGCCGCATATCACCCAACAGCGATCCATACGTGGGGTAACGGGTCTGCGGCTCTACCTGCAACATGCGCATGATGAGCGCATCGACCTCCTCCGGGACTTTCCCGCAGATATCGCTCATCTTTTTGGGTGGCCCGTCGAAACGCGCCTTGACCACCGCTGTGGCGTCTTCGCCGTCGAACGGCGGTACACCGGTGATCGCGTGGTAGAGGGTGGCGCCAAGACTGTAGATGTCCGAACGGAAATCGCTCTTCTGCCTGCGGACTTTCTCAGGCGCGATGTAGTACGGCGTTCCCCACACATCGTTGCCGGGGCCGCTGCTCATTGCGGCCAGGCCGAAATCCACCAGCTTCGCGTTTTTGTCGTTGTCGAAAAGGATGTTCTCGGGCTTGACGTCGCCATGCACGAGTCCCGCATCGGCGGCCTCCCGCAGGCCTTCGGCGATTTGTCTGCCGATATGGATGACCGCCGCGGGATCCATCGGCCCTTGGGCGGACATCATCTTGTCGAGGCTGCCGCCTGAAACCAACTCCATCGCGATATAGGGTTGTCCCCTTTCCTGCCCGAACGCATAGATCTGGGCGATGTGGGGGTGGTTCAACTTTGCCGCGGCTTGCGCCTCGCGCTGGAACGTTGCCACGAATTGCGGGTCGTCACCCAGGCTTTTCAGCATCACTTTGATGGCCACTTCGCGGTTCAGTCCCTCATCCCGGGCGCGGTACACGCCGCCCATGCCGCCGGCGCCCAACAACTGCAGGAGCACAAAGTTGCCGAAACGGGCGGGCACCTGAAACTCGAACTCGCAGGACGGGCACTGCACCGCCGTGAATGCGGGAAGACCCTCAATATCTAACATCGCCGCGCACTTCGGGCATGCGGCTGAAGCGATCGGATCCGTCAGAATATGAGCTTCGCTGGTTCCTTGCATAACACCTTTCTCCAAATGACCTGTCTTCTACAGCATGTTTTTCCACATATAAAAAATACTATCATGCCGAAAAAACGGAGCTTTGTCGATGCCCAAAACCGAGGAGTTGGCGCTTGACTTGCCCCCCACGGGTATACGACAATGCCCTTACTCTAAACGAGAGGTTTTTTCTGAAAGGACTCCGGATATGTATAAAGCAGGCGCGTTGGTTTTTGCAGTGGCGATGGCGGTTATGGTCTCCGGTTGCGCGATGATCGGACGGCACACGGGGCCCGTGGAGAACGGTAAAAAAACGACGGTCGGCCTGTTGTCGTTCGATGGAGTGGGGGACGGGTATCCGATGATCCCCTTCTACAGCAGTTTCGAGCACAAATAAACGGAGCCCCGTTTCCGTTCAATGACGGGGTTCTCCGCAGTACGGGTGTAAAACCTCATGTTGCCTGTGCCGCCGTGACCCTGTTGTTGGGCTATGTGCCCGATGAGGTTCCCGTCCCCCGTCTCATGCGTGGCGTCCCGGCGCGCTCATATACGTTTAACCACTCAAATTCCGGATGACGGCATGGCCGGTTCCTGATAAACTGCCATCCTGTTTCCGTGTTCGTGGTTACGTACGGATGTTTGTTCACGGACCGGCGGAAGACAAAAGGAGAGACAAAGCATGATCAGCAAAAAGATGGCCAAGGCAATCAACACCCAGATCAACCGGGAGTTCTACTCCGCGTTCCTGTACCTCGCCATGGCGAACGACGCGATGGACAAGGGGTTCAAGGGCACGGCGGACTGGTTCACGATTCAGTTCAGGGAGGAGCAGGAACATGCGTTTAAATTCGCAAAATACCTGCAGGACCAGGGCGCCAAGGTAGAGCTGGAGTGCTTCGGCACGCCGAAGTCTGAATGGAAGAGCCTGCTGGAGATGTTCAAGGACGCTTTGGCGCACGAGAAGAAGGTCACGGCCTGGATCAACGAACTCAACACCTTGGCGATTGCCGAAAAGGACTACGCCTCGCAAAACATGCTCGTCTGGTTCATCAACGAGCAGGTCGAGGAAGAGGCCAGCTGCGCAGACGCCATTTGGATGCTCGAAATGAGCGCCGGCTCGAAAGGCGCCCTGTATATGGCAGACAAGACGCTCGGCAAGCGTAAAGGCGACTAAGCAGAGCAAACGGCTCGACAGACGCCGGCTCGCTCGGATTCCGCCCTCTGGCCGGCATCATGCAGCCGGTCACGGGGCTTGCCGTGGCGGCGGGGAGGCGCGGGATACCCTGCCCGTGCCGCTGACCATTGGCAGGCCGAGAACCGCCCCGATCACCTGGTCCCACTTCTGCTCGGTTTCCGCATCCCGAATCTCCGTAGGTGCGGAACCGGGGAGTGTCTGCGGCAAATCTCCGGATAAGGCGGCTTGGTAACGGGGCTCCTTGAGTCTGACCCGCATGCCATAATCGTAGCCCCAGAACGGCCCGCCGCCATAATAGCCATATGGAGAACACCGGGGGTCTCCCCAGGCGTTCAGAGGAATGCCGAGGCCGACAGCGGGGTAGGGGTGTCCGTACGGGACAGCCCCATAGCGGTAAGGGTAACTGCCGTACCAGAAAGGCGACCAACCCCACCCCGCGAAAAGATCGACGGTGGGAGAGTCGTTCCCCTTCAACCCGCCGGCGGCGAGGAGAAACGACACGAGGAGGAGCCGTTTTTTCATGTCCCCAGTATACGAAAGCCGTCGCTTTTTGTCATGTCTGGGGTCGGGGCAGGCGCGGCCTGCCGACAGGCGGCACTCCCGGCTTGCCCTTGCTGTCGGGGCGCGGATATACTTTCGCAATCAGGACGATTATGTTATCAAAGGTTCCACGCCCCACTGCCACCGCCCCGTGAAACGGTTCGATGACTGAAAGGAAGCGACATGACACGCCATAGAGAACCGCTCCGTCCGGTTCTGACCGCCGCCATCCTTGTTGTTGCGTGGCTGGGTGTCCCTGCCATCCATGCCGCGCCTTCTTTCCGTTCCGATAGGAATTATCCGAATCTGGGACTGAAAATCCGTGTGCTCGGCAACTCCGAGCCCGAGCCGCTCCCGCAGTTTAAAACCTACACCCACACCTTCACCCGCGGCGGGGAGTCATTCAAGCGTGACCGGTTCGACCCGTTCGAGCTCTGGTACGCCACCCAGCACGCCGGGCAATGGCGCGACGGGGATGGCAACGTGCTGATTCTCGGGCGCCCGACCCATCAGCTTCCGGCCATCGGCACGCAACGGAAACACGTGTCCCGCGACGATTTCGACAAGGCTTTTGCCGAACCCGCGAATGTGTTCGACCCCGCCAGCCCCGAAGCCCTCGCCGCTTGGGTCAAAGCCTTTGCCGCCTGCACACCGGAAACACCTGAGCCTCTGCGGACGGGTTTCAATCTCGCCGATGCCGTCTTCTTCCCGGCCGGGGAACCCGCCACCTTGGTCTATGCGTTTCGCGTCAAGACCCGCAAGCCCGGCGGGGAGTCCGCACCCTCGGACTGGTTCTGTGCGGTGGTCAAGATCGCCGACGGCACGCCGAAGTCCAAAGTGCGCAAAGATTTCGAGACCCAGTTTCTGGCGAACGTGGCGGCGGCTCCGCAGACAGGAGCCTTGGCCTTAGCGGGCGTTCAACCCAAAGCGCTCGCCGTCTCACCGGCATCGGTGAAAACCCCGCCGGTTGAGATCCCCGACCATCCGAGCCGGACGGCCGCACGCAAAAGCATTGCCAACATGAAGGACTGGTGGTTTGCCGAAACCCCCGAGTACATCTTCCTTTCCGATATCCGCAGCTCGTCCGGAAAAGCGCTCGTGAAAGAACTTCAAGCGACCATGCCGGTTTTGCGTGCCGCCTTCGCCAAACTGATTCCGCCTTTCGAGACCGCCACGGATGTCAGCGTCGTGCGCATCTACGAGACGCGCGACGCCTATAAGCAATATGTGGGAAAAGAGTACGGGTGGAGCGCGGGTCTCTGGTCTCCCACGCGCCGCGAACTCGTCATTCTGTCACAGGAAAAAGACCGCGGACAGACCCTTGACATCATCCGGCATGAAGGGTTCCACCAGTATCTTTTCTACGCCTGCGGGATGACAGAAAACGCCGCATGGTTCAACGAGGGACATGCCTGCTTTTTCGAAACGGCGGAGGTGGACAACAAAGGACGCGTGGAAATCCCGGAGAACGAACGCGTCAAACATCTCTTCCAGAACTTCGACACGGTTGTGCGGCACCTGCCGAAACTGATCCGCACCGGCCGTTCCGGGTTCTATAGCGGTTCCGGCGAGCAGCGTTCGCTCAACTACACCGCCGCGTGGGCGCTGATCTATTATCTGCGCAAAGGGGTGCCCTCGGAAGGGCACGACAGGTATGCCTCCCTTCTCGACACCTACCTGAAAACGCTCGCCCAAACAAAAGACGCTGAAGCGGCCACGACCGAAGCCTTCAAAACCGTTAACATGATCCGGTTCCAAAAAGACTTCACCGATTTCTGGAAGCGGGGCCGCAACGCCGCCCGCCGTTACGACCCGTTCGCTTGCGCGGGGTGGAAGAACATTCTGCACGACGACATGTTTTATGCAGCCGCCTTTCCTTTTCCAACCCCGCAACGTTCAACCTGTATCCGGTAACGACCTATGAATATCGCCATCATCGGACTCGGCCTCATTGGCGGCTCCTTCGCGAAGGATCTGCGTAAAGCGGGAATCGCATCGGAATTGCTCGGCATGGATATATCGCGGGAACACGCGGACCGCGCGCTCCAGCTCGGCCTCGTCGACCGCATCGTTCCGTTCGACGGGGCGTTGCGGCAGAGCGATGTTTTACTGCTTGCGGTGCCCGGCGATGCGATCATGACGCTCTTGCCCAAGGTGCTGGATGTTATACGCCCCGAGCAAACGGTTATCGACCTGGGCTCCACCAAATTCCGGCTTGCCGAGGCCGTCCGGCAGCATCCGAGCCGCGAACGGTACGTGGCGGCGCACCCCATGGCCGGGACGGAAAACGCAGGCCCCGACGCTGCGCTCGATGGACTCTTCAAAGGCAAGACCGTCTTGCTGTGCGATCTGGAGTGGAGCGCTCCGGATGCCTGCAAGACCGCGCTTGAGATCTTTCATGCCGTGGGGCTTAAATTCGAGTTCATGAATTCCGAGCAGCACGACCGGCATGCCGCTTACGTCTCGCACCTTTCGCATGTGGCGGCCTACGCCCTTTCGCTGGCTGTACAGAGCGAAGAAAAGGCGGGCTATGCCGTGCCGCGTCTCGCGGGCGGCGGTTTCGCCTCCACGGTGCGTCTGGCCAAAAGCGCGCCCGAAATGTGGGTTCCCATTTTCCAGCAGAACCGCGAACCGGTCTTGAAAGCGATCGACGCCTTTCTGAAGCGCGTGCAGGACATCAAGCGCTGTTTAGAGGCCAACGATTTCAGGAAACTCGAAGCGCTGATCCGCGAAGCGAACCAGATCCGCGGCCTGCTGTGAACGGCGGAAGCGGCCGGACTTCGTCCAGGCCGCTTCCTTTTGAGCCATCCTGTGGAGGGACGGCTTCCGTGCCGTCCGCAACGTTTCGCGACAAGGATCCGCCGTTTTACCGGTCGATCAGCGCCTTCATTTCCGGAGTGATGACGAGGATTTCAAAATCCTTGAACCACATCTCGGCATTGATGCCGCCGTGCAGCTGTAACCCCACTTTGCCGCTCTTCTCGCAGAGAGGATCGATGATGTCGATGGTCCACTGGCCGTTCAAGATCTCCACGATGCGATCGCCGTAAGCGACGGTGCAGGTGGTGTTCCAGCCCGTGGGGTTGCGGACTTTTGTGATGAACTCGTCATTCTGCGCGACCCAGCCGCGCCCCTTCGTCTTGTCGCCCGCCGTGTGCCAGAGCGCGGAATCTTTCGCGCCTCCCGCGATCTCGTTCTGGAAACCCTTGAGCAACCACGGGGTGTTCACTTCCTCGGCCCGGAAGTAGAGCGCGCTGTTCCCGCCGAAAATCTGGTACGTCACCCGGACAATGAAATCGCTGTAGTTTTTGTCCGAGACCACCAGCCCGTCGCGCCGCTCCGACTTTTTGTGCAACCCCCGCAAATAGCCCTTCTCATGCTCGAAGTTCCAGTCTTCGGGAACGACGAAACGCGCGTCCCGCAGCGCGTACTTGCCGTCTGCACCCTTCACAAAGAAGGGAACCCACTGACTTGTTCCCAGATCTTTGATGCGGATGTTGCGCCAGCGGGCGCAGGCTTTGCCGTCCGGATTTTTGATCGCATGCACCTGGAGGCCGATGAAGCCGGTAAGCGACTCGCCGTCGAACATGTTGACGACCGGCACACCGTTGAGCCAGGTCCGGATGGACGGGCCGACGCACTGGATCTCCATCGTGTTCCAATCCCCCTTTTTGTAGGCGGCCGCCGATGTCTCCAGTGTCTCTGTCGCGGTGTTGTCCAGCCAGGTCCTGCCGAACTTGCCCCCGCGCCTCCCCTCGTCGTAGATGCGGGCGACGAGGCTGGCATCCCCGGCGATTTCCGCCTGATAGCCAAAGACGGTTTCCGATTTGTCCGGGTTCGTCCTCACCGCGGATCGGAACTGGACGCCGGAATTGCCGCCTTCCAGTTTGAACTCCAGCCGCAGGATAAAATCCCCGTAAGTCTTTTCAGAACAGAGAAAGGTGTTGCGTCCGGCATCCCCGAAATGGCCGGTGATCGCGCCGTCCTCGACCCCGTAGGTCGATTTTCCGCCGTGCCGCACCCAGCCGTTCAGCGTCTTCCCGTCGAACAGCGAAACAAACCCCTCTTCGGCTCCGTTCGCCAAAACGGCGCCCCCCGCGAATACCGCGCAAAGCGTACCCACCCATACCGTTCTTTTATTCATGGTTTCCCCTTGTTTTGTGTCAGAACCGCCAAACTGCTGGCATGGATAAAGACTATACGATTCTTTTCCCGTGCTGTCGAAGCAAAACGGTGTCGCGCCAGCCCTGACGGCCTGCCTGGCGGCCCGAGGCTTTCTTTGGCTCCGTATTCTTGCGACCGCTTCAAAAACGTGCTATTTTAACCACAACCTGTTTTGGTTGATAAGCCATGTCTTTCCGGTAGACTCCTCCAGAACACAAGAAACAACACCCCGTATGAATAAAATTGTCAAAAAAGAGAAGCTCTCCGATGAGGTGTTCCGCATGGAGGTCGAAGCGCCGCTCATCGCCCGCGAGCGCAGACCCGGCCAATTCATCATTCTGCAAGTAGACGCTTCCATCGGCGAGCGTATCCCCCTCACCATCGCCGACGCCGATCCGGTCAAGGGCACCATCACGCTGATTTTCCAGACCGTCGGCAGAACCACCCACCTGTTGGCCGAAAAAGAGGTGGGCGACGGCATCGCCGCATTGCTCGGCCCGCTTGGGCAGCCGACCCGCATCGGGAAAGTGGGGCATGTCGTCTGTGTGGGCGGAGGTATCGGCGTGGCGCCGCTCCATCCGATTGCCCAAGCTTTTAAGGCCGCCGGAAACACGGTCACGATCATCATGGGCGCGCGTAACCGGTCACTGCTCATCATGGAAGAGGAGATGCGCAAGATCGCCGACAAACTGATCATCGTCACCGACGACGGCTCTTCCGGGCGTAAAGCGCTCGTGACCCAACCGCTTAAAGAGTTGTGCGGGCAGACGCCCAAACCCGACATGGCCGTGGCCATCGGGCCGCCGGTCATGATGAAGTTCTGCGCCGAGACCACGCGGCCATACGGCGTGCACACGGTGGTGTCGCTGAACACCATCATGATTGACGGCACGGGCATGTGCGGCGGCTGCCGCGTCACCGTCGGCGGCAAGACCAAGTTCGTCTGCGTGGACGGCCCCGAGTTCGACGGGCACCAGGTGGATTTCGACAACATGATGAAGCGCCTGCGCGCCTACAAGCCGCGCGAGGACGCCGACCATCAGGCGCATCATTGCAAGCTCGATGCCGCCGCCGCCCGCTTAGAGGCCGCTGCCCGCCCGGAATAGGAAAGACGCATCATGCACCAAGACCCCGACGCTTTGAAAACTGCCGCAGCAGATTTGTTGCGCCAAATCGAAGATCAGAACCAGCCCCTCACGCCGAAGGCGCGCATGGCGATACCGCCTCAGGCGATGCCGTCGCAGGATCCGGCAGTCCGGCGCGGCAACATGAACGAGGTCGCGCTGGGCTACTCGGCCGAGCAGGCGCGCTTGGAGGCTATGCGCTGTTTACAGTGCAAGAACGCGCCGTGCGTGGCGGGCTGTCCGGTAGGCATCCGCATTCCGGACTTCCTCAAGGCCGCGGCGGCAGGGCGCTTCGACGAGGCGGTCGCCATCATACGCGAAAACAGTCTGCTGCCAGCCGTCTGCGGACGCGTCTGCCCGCAGGAGGTGCAGTGCCAAGCGCCCTGCACACTTGGCAAGGCACTCAAGGATGTGGACAAGGCGGTCTCCATCGGACGCATCGAACGCTTTGTCTCAGATCTCGAACGCGAAAGCGGTAGGCAGGCCGTGCCCGCTGTCAAGCCGCCGACCGGCAAACGGGTGGCAGTGGTTGGCAGCGGCCCGGCCGGCATCACCGTGGCGGCGGATGTGCGGCGCGAGGGTCACGACGTCACCCTATTCGAGGCCTTCCACAAGCCCGGCGGTGTGCTGGTCTACGGTATCCCCGAGTTCCGTCTGCCCAAGCGCATCGTTCATAACGAGATCGAGATGTTGACGGAAATGGGGGTGAAGCTTGAAACCAACTTCGTGGTCGGCCGCACACGCAGGCTCACCGACCTGATCGACAAGGACGGTTTCGACGCCGTTTTTGTGGGCACCGGGGCGGGACTGCCCAAGTTCATGAACATCCCCGGCGAGAATCTCGTGGGCGTTTTTTCCGCCAACGAATACCTGACGCGCGCCAACCTGATGAAAGCCTACGACACCGAGCACGCCCATACGCCACTCTACAACTCCCGTAAAGTGGCGGTGCTTGGCGGCGGTAATGTGGCCATGGATGCGGCGCGCACGGCGCTCAGGCTCGGCGCGGAAGAGGTGCATCTGGTTTACCGCCGCACTGAAAAGGAGATGCCCGCGCGTGTTGAGGAGGTCGCCCACGCCCGCGAGGAGGGTGTGGTTTTCCACATGCTGCAGAACGCCGTGCGTATCCTCGGCGACGAACAGGATCGCGTCACCGGCATGGAATGCCTGCGTTACGGGCTGGGCGAGCCTGACGCTTCCGGTCGCCGCCGTCCCGTGCCGATCTCCGGCAGCGAATTCCAGATGGAGGTGGACACCGTGATCGTGGCCATCGGCAATGACTCCAATCCGCTGATCAGCCAGACCACCGAGGGACTGGCCGTCAACAAGTGGGGCAACATCATCGTGGACGGGAACGGCAAAAGCTCGATCGACGGCATCTATGCCGGCGGCGACATCGTGCTCGGGGCGGCCACCGTGATTCTCGCGATGGGGGAGGGGCGCCGCGCCGCAGCCTCGATGAATGCTTTTCTGGCCAATAAGGCCTGATCTGTCCGATCTGCCTGATCTCTCATGTCCCGCTCGACTTCCAGAGACGACTACACGGTTCCCGAAGAGATATCGCACAGCGCGATTCATGCGGTGGGCAGTCATTTGGGCGCGGCGATGCTGGCGCTGATGGTGGTGTTCGGGGTTCAGAGCGGCGAGCAGGTGGCGTGGAAGGTCGTCAGCGGCGCGGTCTTCGGCGGTTCCATTATCCTGCTGTACACCGTTTCGTCGGTCTACCATGCGGTCACGCACACGCGCGCGAAGCGCGTGCTGAAAGTGTGCGACCACATGGCCATCTATTTCTTGATCGCCGGCTCTTACACGCCCTTCACGCTGGTCGTCCTGCGGCCGGAACACCCGGCCATCGCGTGGACGGTCTTCGGGATCGTGTGGGGACTGACCGTCATGGGTGTGGTCTTCAAGGTTTTCTTCACCGGGAAGCTCCGCGTGGTCTCGACCCTCGTCTACATTGGCATGGGCTGGATCGTGGTCTTCGCGATCAAGCCTCTGATGGCCACGCTGCCGGCCGCCGGCCTGATCTGGCTGCTGATCGGCGGACTCAGCTACACCCTGGGCGCGATCTTTTACCTGTGGCGGCTGATGCCGTTCCACCATGCGGTGTGGCATCTCTTCGTGCTGGCCGGCACCCTCTGCCACTTCTTCGCTGTGTTGCTGTATGTGATGATGTAAGGAAGGAACCCCATATGAAGATGCTTTTGCAACGCCGTGATTTTCTGCGTTCCGCCTTGGCGGCGGGCACGCTCGTCGCCACCTCCCGCCTGCCGTCACTCGCGGACGACCCCGCCCTGTTCCCTAAGCGCGGCACGTTCGAGCGTCTCGCGCTCGCCTACGCGCACATTGACGCGGGCGCGACCCGTCCGTTCTCGCTCCTCCATATCTCGGACACGCACGTCACGGAGGCGTATCCGCATGAGGATGAGAGGAAACAAAAACTGAAGGCGGTCCGCACGCAAACGTTCGGCGGACGTCAGGAAGAGGCGCTGCGGGACTCGCTCGCGTGGGCCAAGGACAATGTGGACTTCGTCCTTCACACGGGCGACCTGATCGACTGGCTGAGCGAGGCGAACCTCGATCTTGTGAAAAAGTATTGGGGCGAGTCGGTGCTGGGTGCCCTGGGCAATCACGAGTTCTCACGCTACATGTGGCTGGAGAAGAGCGAGAACACGGAGGCGTACAAGGCGCGCAGCGCGGAGTTGCTCGCCAAGGTGTTTCCCTTCGACCTCCGCCTGCATGCGCGGGTGGTGAACGGCGTCAACTTCGTAACGCTCGACTCCGTCTACGGCTACGTCTGTCCCGATCAGGTGGAGCGTTTCCGGGCCGAGGTGAAGAAGGGGCTGCCGATCATCCTCTGCATGCATGTGCCGTTCTATACGGACGGCATGTGGCGCGCGAGCCGCAAGTTCTGGGGCCGCGCCGGGAAGAAGTTCGAGTCCGCCGTTATTCCCGACGCCAGCGGCGACTACAAGACGCAGCAGACCGATCCGACGACGCGCGGCTTCATCGCGTATCTCAAAACGGAGCCGCTGCTGAAGGGCATCCTCGCCGGCCATCTCCACATCACGGTGCAGGATCGTTTCTCCCCGACGGCGACGCAGTACGTCGTCGGCGGCAACTTCCTGTTCCACGGACAAGAGATCACGTTCGCTTAACGCCGGACAGAGCGGGCCGGACGCTATTTGACCTCTTTGATCACCGAGGTGGCGGCCTTGAGGATGCCGGCCACATTCGCCAGATCAGAGGGAATGATCATGGTGTTGTTGGTCTTGGCCATCTTGCCGAACTCGGTCAGATACTGCTGCGCGAGCTGCATGTTCACCGCATTTATGCCGCCCTGCTCGTTGATCGCCGCAGCCACTTGGCGGATACCGTTGGCTTGAGCCTCGGCCACCAGCAGGATCTCCTGCGCCCGTCCGCCTGCCTCGTTGATGCGCCTCATTTTCTCGCCTTCGGAGATCGCGATCGCCTGCTGCTTCTCGCCTTCGGCACGGTTGATTTTGGCTTGGCGGTCACCCTCGGAATCGCGTCACGGATGGTCTGGGGCGGCGTGATGTTTTTGATCTCGTAGCGCGTGACCTTCACGCCCCACGGTTCGGAAGCCTTATCCACCGCCTCGACGATCGCGCTGTTGATATGGGTCCGCTCCTCGAAGCTCTTGTCCAGTTCCAGCTTGCCCATTTCGCTGCGCATGGTGGTCTGCGCGAGCTGCGTGGTCGCGAAGAGATAGTTGCCGATGCCGTAGGAGGCTTTGGCCGGGTCCATCACCATCAGGTAAAGGACACCGTCCACCTCGACCGAAATGTTGTCGCGCGTAATGCACTGTTGCGGCGGCACGTCGAGCGCCTGCTCCTTGAGCGTGTGCTTATATGAGACCCGGTCGATGATCGGGACCAGCAGGTGCAGCCCCGCGTCCAGCGTGCAGTGATAACGGCCCAGCCGCTCCACGATGAACGCCTGTTTCTGCGGAACGATGCGCACGCACTTCAGAATGGTGTAGACCACCACAAACGCGATAAACAACGCAAGATACGACATAACCCTTCTCCTTGTTTGGTGGCTGCCAGACCTGTCCGACCCGTCAGACGCGCCCGGCCCGCCTTTGAACAACTAAACCGGCTCAACCGTGAAAGTCAGGTTCTTTTTACCGGTGATCCTGACAGAAACGCCAGCCGCCAATTCGCGGTCCGCTTCGGCGGTCCAGGTTGTGCCTCCAAGCTCGACGCGTCCGGGTTTGTTCGGCGCGATGGCCTCGGTCACAACCGCCAACTTGCCGGTGTACTCGTCCCGCGGGTTGTCCGACACCTCGCGGTCGCCGCTAAAAACGTTTCTCAGGCTTTTACGCAACAAAAGGATGTAAAGAACCGAAAAGACCGAGAACGCAATCCATTGCCACCCTTGGGCAAGGGATGGTGCCAGCCAGACGACCAAAGCCACGGTCAGAGCGGCCAGCCCGAAAAAAAGCGACACCAGGCCGGGTGTCATGACCTCGAAAAGGATCAGGGCGACCCCAACATAAAGCCAATATACTGCTGTCATCTGTAACATTGACGCCTCCGCTTACACCGCCTTCGATCAATTGAATTTAGTAAAACATGTCAGCCGATGTTTGGCAAGGAAAAGCGGCGGAAAGGGGTGCGGCTGTGCGCATTCCCGTTCCTCTGGCCGTTGAGGGTTCGGGGTTCGGCCGTTTGCCGCACCTCCGGGCGTCCGGGACATCCGCCCGTACTTTGCATGGCTCTTCCGGCCCATGCCGGTACGGCGGCTTGTATGCGGGAAGAGGCGGTCTGGGATTGCGCTTGAAACGTCTGGACAGGCGCACGGGCCTCTAAGTATAGTATCCGCGCAAAAAGCAAGAGGAACCACGAATGACGACATCATCGGCGATCCCCCCCCATGCCGTGGCGGCACACCTCGGCAAGTCCCCGGCGCAGTTCACCAAGGCGGATATCATCCGCTTCATACAGGATAAGGGTGTCCAGATGGTGAACTTCATGTATCCGGGAGGCGACGGCCGGTTGAAGACGCTCAATTTCGTGATCAACGACTTGGCTCACCTCGACGCCATTCTTACCTGCGGCGAACGCGTGGACGGATCCAGCCTCTTTTCCTTCATCGAAGCCGGCGGGAGCGATCTGTATGTCGTGCCCCGCTTCCGGACGGCCTTTCTCGACCCGTTCGCCGAGATCCCGACGCTAACCCTGCTCTGCTCCTTCTTCAATAAGGAGGGGCAGCCGCTCGAAAGCTCGCCTGACCACACGCTGCACAAGGCTTGCAAGGCGTTCACCGACGTCACGGGCATGGAGTTTCAGGCGATGGGGGAGCTGGAATACTACGTGGTGGCAGACGACGTTGCGCTCTTTCGCGCCGTCGACCAGCGCGGCTACCATGAATCCGGGCCGTACGCCAAATTCAACGCCTTTCGCTCCCGCTGTATGCTGGCGATTGCCCAGTGCGGCGGCCTTGTAAAGTACGGCCACAGCGAGGTGGGCAATTTTACCCAGTGCGGCAAGATCTACGAGCAGAACGAAATCGAGTTTCTGCCCACCTGCGCCGAGGATGCCGCGGATCAGCTCGTGGTCGCCAAGTGGATCATCCGCAACCTCGGCTATCAATACGGGCTCAATGTCACATTCGCGCCCAAGATCACAGTGGGCAAGGCAGGCTCGGGACTCCATGTCCACATGCGTATCATGAAAGACGGGCGCAACCAGATGCTCACGGACGGCGCGCTTTCCGCCACAGCCCGCAAGGTGATCGCCGGTCTGATGACGCTGGCGCCATCCATCACCGCCTTCGGCAACAAGAACCCCACCTCCTACTTCCGCCTGGTTCCCCATCAGGAGGCGCCCACGAGCGTCTGCTGGGGCGACCGGAACCGTTCCGTGCTTGTCCGCGTGCCGCTGGGCTGGACTACGAAGAACGACATGGGCGCCGTGGCGAACCCTCTCGAAACCGCCTCGGTTCGGGACACCTCGGACAAACAGACGGTCGAGATGCGGTCGCCCGACGGTTCGGCGGATGTCTACCAGTTGCTGGCCAGTCTCGCCGTGGCCGCCCGCCATGGCTTTGAAATGCCCGATGCCCTGGACGTCGCCGCGAAGACCTACGTCGATGTGAACATCCACAAGGCGGGTAACGAGTCGATTGCCGCATCCCTGGGGCAGCTCCCCGGCTGCTGTGTCGATTCGGCCGCCTCGCTCGAGCGCCAACGCGCCGTCTTCGAAGCTCACGACGTCTTCAGCCCGGACATGATCGACGGTGTGGCGGCAGCCCTCCGCGTCTACGACGACAAAAACCTCCGCGCCGGGCTGATGAAGTCGCCTGAACGGCTCGCGGAGCTTGTCGAGCGGCATTTCAATTGCGGCTAGTCAACCGACGCATCTCTGGAACGCTCCCGACACCGTAGGCCGCTATCCCGGCTATTCTTTCACGAGTACCCGCGTGAGGGAGGAAGGTGCCGCTTTGCACAGCACCGTCTGGCTCAGTGCCGAGCCCGCTTTCTGTCTGCGCAGAATCGGGACGGTCGGAGATACCCTGCGCGATGTGATATCCGCCGCCACCTGTTCAGACGCATAAAAAACGAATCGCCGTTTCAGCGCGCTGAGGTCGATCCGCACCGTTTGCGGTTCAGGCCCCGAATTGTAAACAAACACCAGCAGTGCGGACGGGTCTTCGCTCCAAGCCGCCTCCACCTGCACCCGGGACTCTCCCCCGGCTGAACCATCTTGCCCGCCAATCTCTGTCGCGAGTGCCGCAGTCATGGGAAAATGGTTGACCAGCATCGTCAGCAACCCAGCCCCGCGCAACATGTGGTTCGCATAGAGTCCCTGCTGCAGGACCGCCCCAATGTCAAAGGGGGCGCAGGCTCTGTCTTGCCCTGCGGTTCCGGAATTCACCCGCCGCAGCGCCGCGCCGACGGCTCCCAGCGCTTCGTACCATGCCTGGAAATACTCGCGGTCCGCCGCGTTTCCCGTAGCCAGCCGTTCCAACACGCGTGCCACATAAGGGTCAGGCGTGTCCGTTGCGGGAGGGGGGGCTGCCGCGCCCCGCACCACAATGTCCGGATCCTCAGCCCGCATTGCCGCCTCAACCTGCCGGCAAAGGTCGCTGAATTCGGCGGTGTCCTTCTGCCCTCCGCCGCACCGGATTAGTTCCCAGTGCCGGACGTTTAACGGTTCGGCGGAACCGTGCCGCAGACGCAGGAGGGACAGCGGATGCCCCCCTGTTGCGTTGCAGTACGCCACCCAATCCGCCGCAAGTTGCGCGGCTGTTGTCCGGTCAGGAACACGCGGGTCTGTGCTTTCCGTTTGGAAAACCGGCACCTGAAAAACCGGTTGCGCGTCCACGAACCGGCACAGCCGAACGGCCTCAAACGTTCCGAAGGCATGCCCTTTTTCGCGGCGTGAAACCAGAGGTCCCACGCCGTCATACCAGTTATAGAAATTTGTCCCGCCCTGTGCCGGCCAGATCAAGAAACCCGCGCCCGTCATCTTCAACGCCTGAAGCGCCTGGCTGTCAAAGTCTTCTTGGGCATCCTCGGGCATGAGCGAAAAGCCGGAGAAGGTCATCACGCTTTGCGGCTCGATGTGGAAAGCGCACACGAAAGCTCCATCGCGGTGGGGGGTTACGTCCAGCGCAATCTCGCACGGCCCGTTGCCTTTCACCGTCACGCGCTTGCCTGTGGCCTCGTCCTGTTTCCCGTCGGCGGGCGTGAACCCGAAGCGCATGGCCGCATTTCCCCTCCTCCTCCGGCATGTCACGCGCAGCGTATGGCGAACGCCTTTTCGCAATCCCGTTGCGGTCAGGGACAGCCCATCGGGTTTTCCGCCGGTGTTTACGACCGTATAAAGGGCTTTTCCCGTGCCCGGCTCCAATGCGGTGGTGATGCGCACGGCACGGTTTGTTGCGGATAACGCGCGGATGGCCGCCGCACTGACGGGCTCCGGCAGCCGCTCTGCCCGCAACAGATCTTCCGCGTAGTCCTTGAAATCCGCGCGGAGCCCGAGGCGGAACGCGAAAATCCGGATCGGGATCTCGCCGCTACCCGCCGTGTGGCCATACAGGGGCAGTACTAAGAGGCCACAAAGCCAAACCCGTCTTTCAATCCGGAACGCCATGTCTTTTTTATCCTCAGGGTTCTGCCCGGTGCATCCGTCACCGCAGGCATGTTCCGGTATCGTATCAGGAGTTGACGCGGCGTTCAATCCCGGCGGTTTCGGCGGACGGAGTTTTAGATTTGCAGAACCGGTGAAATATGGTTTGATAACGCCCATGGATGCGAATGCGAAACGACTCATGGTCAACGCTGTTACCTTTGGGCGTGTGCCTTTTGTGGTTCTGTTTATGGCGCTGGCGATCGCGCATGCCTACCAGCCGTCCGCATGGTGGTTGGCTGTGGCGGCGACGGTCTCGCTGGCGGCCGCCTCGCTGACCGACCTGCTCGATGGCAAATTGGCCCGCAAGTGGAATGTCGTAAGCAAATTCGGCGCGATGGCCGATCCGCTGATGGATAAGGTGTTTTA
Source organism: Lentisphaerota bacterium (assembly GCA_022839525.1). The sequence goes on along the minus strand of JALHET010000025.1, from coordinate 3,630 downwards.
TCTGGTTGTGTTTCCCACGTTGCTTTGGTTGCTCGGGCGCCAGCCCGGCGAGGCGGTTCACGCCCTGGTCATGCTGGTGTTCACGGTGCTCTACATCCTGCGCGACCAGTGGGTGACCTTTCTGCGTTCGGTGGGTTCGATTTTCAATGCCGACTGCGGGGCCAACTGGCTGGGAAAATTCCGTACGGCGGTGAGTTTCCCGGCGGCCTGCGTCATGTATGTCTACGCCGCATTGCACCCGTTTTTCCTTCCCCAGCCGCTGATCTTCCTTATCGAAGCCCTGTTGATCGTCATCAATGTCTGGTCGATCGTCGTCTATACCCGGCAATATCTGCCGTATCTTAAAAAAGCGGTGAAAGAATAAGGTTTTGTGTTGCGGCCGACGGTGCGGATGCGGTAAGATACGTTACTATCAAAAGAAACAAACGGAGAGATACGTTCATGAAAACAGGGCGGCACATAATTTTGGCAAGTAGTCTTCTGCTGCTGGCCGGGTGCGGGGAAAAAGGGCAGACGACGGGTGTTCTCACACTGAACTATGCCAACTTTCCGCCCGCCTCGACATTCCCGTGCGTACAGATGGAACACTGGAAGGGCGAGGTCGAGAAGCGCACTGGCGGCAAACTCAAAATCAACACCTATCCCGGCGGCACGCTGTTGGGGGCCAAGGATATCTTCGACGGTGTGATCGCGGGCACTGCGGACATCGGCAATTTCGCGATGAGCTACCAGCCGGGGCGCTTTCCCGTTTCTGAAGCGATGGACCTGCCGCATTTTTTCAAAGATGCCAAAACCTCCAGCCGGATCCTCGCCGGGTTGATCGAGGCCTTCAAGCCCGCCGAGTTCGAAAAGGTCAAGGTGTTGGCGGTCTTCACCTGTCCGCCCGCCATGGTGATGAGCACGAAAGAGGTCACGTCGCTGGCCGACCTGAAGAATATGCCCCTGCGCTCTTCCGGAACGGGTGCGGAAGTGATGAAACGCCTTGGCGCGGCGCCGGTGGCCATGCCGCAGTCGGATGTCCCGGACGCGTTGCAGAAGGGCGTGGTCAAAGGAAATGTCTCCTCTGGCGAAGTGCTCAAGGATATGAACTATGCGGCCTACTGCCCGTACGTCTTTAAGGCCGACCTGTGTGTCATCAGCTTTGCGGTGATCATGAACAAGGCGCGATATGACGCGCTGGCGCCCGAGATCAAGCAGGTGCTCGAAGGGCTCTACATGGAACAGGCCGAGTGGACGGGCGCGTATGTGGATCAGCATGTGCAAGAGGCCATCGCCTGGGCGAAAGAGAAATACAAGCTGACGGTGAGCGAGCCGTCGGTTGAGGATCTCGCCGCGCTGCGGGCGACCGCGCAGCCGCTCATCGACGATTACATCACCCGCATGACGGCAAAAGGCATAGACGGGAAGGCGGTCATCGGGTTCATCAAGGGGAACGTGTCGAGGTAAGGGTGCCGACGCCCGTCAGGCAGGGAGCCTCCCCAGGGCGTCCGCCGACGGTTCGGGGAGGCGTCCCCGCCACAACGCTTGATTGGACAGTTCGGGAGTCACAATGCTACTCAAGCTGATCAAAACTGAAAAACGCTTGTGCGCCGCGGGGATGGCGGTGTCCGGGATTCTGCTGGTCTCGTTGGTGCTGTTGTCCGGCCTCAATGTGGCCTGCCGTCTTTTGGGGCACCCCATTAGTGCGAGTTATGAACTCTCCGGGCTTTTCGGCGCGCTCATCGCGGCGCTCGCGTTGGCCGACACGCAACGCAAGCGCGGCCACGTGGAACTGGATCTCTTCACCCGGAAGTACTCGGCCGCCACCCGGCGCTGGGCCGGCGCGTTCAACGTTTTTGCGGGTGCCGTGCTGATGATTCTGCTCGGGTGTCAGCTCGCGAACCGTGCGGGTGTGCTGCTGCGGGCGGGCGAGGTTTCCGAAACACTCAAGTTTCCCTATCCCTGGCTCATGTACGGCGCGGCGTTCGGGTTCCTCCTGCTGGCGGCCTCTTTCCTGACCGATTTCGTCCTGCTGATCTTTGACCATGCGGATAAGAGCGCGTATGTCCAGCAGCGTGCCCACACGGTCAACAGTATCCGGGGTGATCTCGAAACGGAGGCTTCCGAAGACAGCGATGCCCCGTGATTGCTGGAAGCTGCGGGTTACCGGTTGCTCGTTACGGGTTATCTGCTGGAGACGTTGGACAACGAGCGACACGCAACGGTTAACAGGCTTTCACACATGGAACCTATAACGATTGGTTATCTGGGCATCGGCGCGATGCTGGCGCTGATTCTCTTCACGGGCATGTCGCCCGGACTTGCGATGCTGCTGACGGGTTTCGGCGGGCTGCTGGCGTTGAACCCGCCGCAAAGTTTCAGCGCAATGCTGGGCGGCACGGCCGGCTCTGAGGTGTGGACCGTCTTTTCGAACTACGGGTTCACGGTCATCCCGCTTTTCGTTCTGCTCGGTGAGGTCATTTTCCATGCGGGCTACAGCGACCGGCTCTTCCGCGCGGCGCAGGCGTGGTTCGGCCACAAGCGCGGCGGGTTGGCGGTGACCACCATCCTGGCCTGCGCGGGCTTCTCGTCGATCTGCGGCTCGAACACGGCCACGGCCGCGACCATGAGTTCGGTGGCGCTCAAGCCCATGTCGCGCAACAAGTACCATCCTGAACTCAAATGCGGCAGCATCGCGGCGGGTTCCACGCTGGGCGCGGTCATCCCGCCGAGCATCGTGCTGGTCGTCTACGGCCTTTACACGGGGCAAAGCATCGGCAAGCTTTTCGCGGGCAGCATCATCCCGGGGCTGACGCTGACGTTTCTGTTCGTGCTCACGGTGAAGGCCATCATCTGGCGGCATCCCGACTGGGCACAGCCGGGCGTGCGCGGTTCGCGCAAGCGCCGTCTCGCGATGCTGCCGCAGGTGATCGACGTGGCGGTGCTGTTCGGCGTGATCATGGTCTCGATGTTCTCGGGGATCGTGACGCCGACCGAGGCGGCGGGGCTTGGCGCGCTGCTTGGTGTCGCGGGCTGCGTGGTGCGCCGGAAGCTGTCGCGGCAGGCCTTTGTGAAAGCGCTGGTCGCCACGTTGCGCATCACGGCCATGGTCTTCCTGATTCTGGCGGGCGCGACGGTGTTCGGCCGTTTTCTGGTTTTGACGCGGCTGCCGTTCATGCTCACCGAGTGGGTGACACAGATGCACATGGCGCCTGCCATGATCCTGCTGTTCATGATGGGGTGCTACCTCATCGGAGGCTGCCTCATGGATGCCTTGGCCTTTCTGCTCATCTCCCTGCCGCTCTTTGAGCCCCTGGTGATGAGCATGGGGTATGATCTGGTCTGGTTCGGCCAGATCGTGTGTCTGGTGACCACGCTGGGGGCGATCACGCCGCCAGTCGGGGTCTCCTGTTTCGTGGTGGCGGGGATGAGCCCCGACGCCAACTCCGCGCAGGTGTTCCGTGGCGCGGGGCGTTTCCTGCCCGCCTATTTGACGGTTTACGTGCTGATGAACCTTTTCCCGTATGCGATGGTGGGTTGGCTTGCCGGACTGGTGCGGTAAGGTCTCCTGCATAGGGGGCGCCCCTTATGATCGTTGGGGGGCTTGCTCACGGCGCGGCCGAAACCGTCGTCGAGACAACGACGGGGGCA
>JALHET010000303.1 GCA_022839525.1 Lentisphaerota bacterium | reverse complement strand
CGGAAAGGATTAGCGAACCGGGATTGACTTTGTCGAGGTTCGCGTATTTGGGTGCCGTTCCATGTGTGGCCTCGAAGACCGCGACGCCCGTCGTGTAATTGATGTTCCCGCCCGGGGCAATGCCGATGCCGCCCACACAGGCCGCCAGCGCGTCGGAAATGTAGTCGCCGTTGAGGTTGAGCGTGGCGATCACATCGTACTCCGCCGGGCGCGTGAGTATCTGCTGCAGGAAGGCGTCCGCGATACAGTCCTTGACGACGATTTCCCGTCCGGTCTTCGGGTTTTTGAACGCACACCACGGGCCTTTACCGATCGGGGTTGCCCCATAACTCTCGCGGGCCAGTTCATAGCCCCAATCACGGAAACCGCCCTCGGTGAACTTCATGATGTTGCCCTTGTGAACCAGCGTCACGCTCTCGCGGTCATTGGCGACGGCATAGTCGATCGCGGCTTTGACAAGGCGCTGGGTTCCCTCAATCGAGACCGGCTTGATGCCGATGGAGGACGTTTGCGGGAAACGGATCTTTGTGACGCCCATTTCGTTCTGGAGGAAACCGATGACTTTCCGGGCGGACTCGGTTTGGGCGGCCCACTCGATGCCTGCGTAGATATCCTCGGTGTTCTCGCGGAAAATGACCATATCGGTCAGGTCGGGGCGTTTGACCGGCGAGGGAACTCCCTGAAACCAGCGCACAGGGCGCAAGCAGACGTACAGGTCGAGTTCCTGGCGCAACGCGACGTTGAGCGAGCGGATTCCTCCCCCCACCGGCGTAGTCAAAGGGCCTTTAATGGAAACCAAGTAGTCCCGGCAGACGTCGAGCGTCTCTTTCGGCAACCACGTGTCCGGGCCGTAAACCGCATTGGCCTTTTCGCCGGCATACACCTCCATCCACGCGATCATGCGGCTCTTCCCGTAAGCGGCCTGAACCGCGGCATCCCAGGCAGTCATCGCCGCGCGGGTGATGTCCGGCCCTGTACCGTCACCTTCGATGAAAGGGATAACCGGCTGGTCGGGAACATTCAGTCTGCCGTCCGCGCGCATCGTGATCTTCTCGCCGAAAGAGGGGGGGGTGATTTTATCGTAAGCCATGCTTGTGTCTCCTAAGTGCCTTGTGGGATTGGAACGGGCGGAACGGCGATAGGCCGGGGCGCGCTAGAACGTCATGTCTTTGTAGAGAAAACACTCGATGCGCGCCTTGGACTTGAGTTCCGCGAAGTATTGCTCCACGCCCTTGTTGTATTTGGCCCGCAGAATCGTGTCGGTGATCCGTTTCCGGTCCACTGCGACCTTTTTCAGCAGGATATGCGACGCGCGAACCGTCTCTGGCAAAGCCGGCGTGGAGGCTGTTGCCGCTTTTGCCTCGGTATGGGCGGTGACCTTGATGATGTGGTAACCAAAGCGCGTTTCAATGACCTTACCGATTTCACCAATCGCCTGCGAAAACGCCGCATCTTCGAATTCCTTCAGCATCTTGCCGCGGGGAAACTCGCCAAGGTCACCCTCTTTCTTGGCACTGGGGCATTCCGACACAGTACGGGCCACTTCCGCGAAATCGGCGCCGGCGAGCAGTTGTTTGCGGATGTCCTCGAGTTTCGCGCGCTTGATCCCGTTGGTCGCATTGATCAGGGAAATCGCATCCTCGATCTCTTTATCGTCGATCTTAAGCGTGTTGCGGACATGAACCGCCAAAAGTTTATCAATGATCGTGCCGTCCTCGAACTCCCGGCGCATCATCTCGGGGCCTTGCGGGCCTTTCTGGAAAAAGTCGTTCGTCGTCCAATTGCGCGCCTTGAGCGATCGCGCAAGGGAATTGAGACCCTGTTGCCGGTCGGTCTCAGTCAGCCGGATGCCCTTCTTGATGGCCTCGTCCATCATGACCGTTTTGAACACAAACGCATTGATGGAGCGGCGGCGGAAATATTCCTTCGCCTCATCCATCCGGTTGGAGGGGATGACCAGGTGATTGACCTCCACATCGTCTTTGAGGTACCCCATCGCCCGCCTCTCCATTTCCGCCCACGTGAGCGGCGTGCCGTTGACCTTGGCGACAATATGATCCGGCGGCGGGTCGGAGGGCTGGGCATCCGGACGCGCCGCAACGGATTCATTCCCCTTACCGCACCCGCAGAAAAACGAAACGCTAACGGCAAAAAGAAAAAGCGGAACACACTGGGTCGGTCGCATGGGTATTCTCCTTCGATGCGGTCAGAACTTTTTATGGAAAGTCCGGTGAATCACGTCGAGTTGCTGCTCGCGCGTGAGCTTAATGAAATTCACGGCATAGCCGGACACGCGGATCGTGAGCTGAGGGTGTTTTTCGGGGTGATCCATCGCGTCCAGCAGCAGTTCGCGGTCAAAGACATTGACGTTAATGTGGTGCCCCTTCTCTTGAAAGTAGCCGTCCATGAGATCCACAAGGTTCGCCACACGTTCGGACTCTTCGCGGCCCAAAGCGGAGGGGACGATCGAGAAGGTGTAGGAGATGCCGTCCTCGCTGTAGTCGTAGGGCAACTGGGCCACGGATTTCATGGAGGCAATGCACCCGTGCGAGTCGCGCCCGTGCATCGGGTTCGCGCCGGGCGCAAAGGGCTCGCCCTTTTTGCGGCCGTCAGGCGTGGAGCCGGTCTTCTTGCCGTACACCACATTCGATGTGATGGTGAGGATCGAGAGCGTGGGTTTGGCGTGGCGGTAGGTGCGGTGTTTCGAGAGACGGCCCATAAAGGTCTTGACTACCTCGACCGCGATCTGATCCACACGCGGGTCGTTGTTGCCGAATTTCGGGTAGTCGCCCTCGAT
>JALHET010000302.1 GCA_022839525.1 Lentisphaerota bacterium | reverse complement strand
GCAGGTCGTCAATCAGCCCATTGTGGCAGACGGAGTCATTCCAGCCACCGAGACGCAGGTCGTGCGCTTCCACCGGATAGGGCCAGGAGATACGGCTGACCGGCTTGCCGTTCACATAGGTGACGAGTTCCGGCAGGGAAAACGTGACGCACAGGTGAGTCCACTGGCGCTGCGGCAGAGAGCTGAGAAAACTCGCGCTGCCTTCGGACCACTTGTTGCCGGGGGTGGCGGCGCGCTCGCCGGGACGTCCGATCCGGAACGAGCAAGAGTTGTCCGTCACAAAAAACATGAGTCCGCCTGGGCTCCATGTCTGCGAGATAAGCAGGTTGGGATAGCGGCGGCGCGGCGTCGGATCCTCCCACGTGACCCACAACGAAAAGGTGAACTGCGTCGCGCCGTTGAGCCCCGGCACGGGCGGAAGATTGATGAAGGCGTTGGTTCCGCCGAAACGGGCGGCGGTGCCAAACGCGCCGGTGGCCCACTGGATGTTGGAAAGGTCCGCCTCAAGGTTGTTGGAAGACCGGTCGATGGCCAATACGCCCGTTCCCTCGTCGAACGGCAGCCAAAGCAGCAAGGATGGGTCCGCAGGCTCTGCGGCGCAGAGTGTCGCGATCAAACCAAAATAAAGCACGGCAGAAAACAGAGTCCGCTTCATAGAGTCCCCCTCATACCTATAATGTGTATCCCTCTCGAACATTAGAAATTTGTATTTTGAACCAATGGCGGAAAACAAACAAGCGGAAAATCAAAACGGTTGTGAAAAAAAACCGCATCTATCCTTTGAAAAAACATGTTTCTCAGACCTTATATCTTGTTCCCCCCCGCTGCTCCCTCCCCCTCACCCGTTGAGTCAGACCATGGGTACCTGATCCTTATCAGTCGTCCCCCCAGCCGCGCCGACTCGGCGGCGGCAATACCGGGGATCGTCATCCTCAGCGCTTCCCGCAACGGGATAGGCGATGGTGCCCCGTCCCGGATGGCCGTGAAGAAGAGCTTCAGCAGCGCATGATCCACACCGCCGTGCTCGTCTGCGGCCTCCCCGCCCGATTCTAGCGGCGTTTCTCCGACCGGGATTTCGTGAAGCGCTTTCTTATCGTGACATTCGGTGGAATAATACAGGGTCTTGGCTTTCCCCATTCCTTCACAGCCGCGCCCGCGTTCAAAATACCCTTTCGTGCCGTAGACGCGGTATGCGTGCCCCCAGGCGGGATAATTGTTGATAAAAGAGGTCAGGAGCCGCACAACCACATTCGACCGTGTCCTGAAAATGGCCGTCATGGCATCGTGCTGACCCTCCTGCCGGTTGATGTGGCTGCCTGTGTCAAAACACGAAACCCATTCCAGATCCTCATCGATGAGCCGGAGAAGCGGCCCCAGGGAATGCGTGCAGTACCTGATGCTCTCGTAGTTTTTCCGCCACGGGGTCTTGTCGAAATATTCACGTATGTCATGGATGTACTCCGCCTCCATGCAATAGGGGCGCCCCAGAACGCCGCGGGCCACGAGATCGGCCGCCTCGTCCGCGAACCCCCAAAGGTTCGCGTTTGCGCCGAGCATGTAAAACCCGTTCCCCGCCTGCTGCGCCTTCCACAGCGTGCCAGCCTCTTCCAGCGTGGCGACTGCGGGCACATCCGACATGACAGGGATGTTCCTGGCGAGCGCGTGGGAGCACAGCGCCGCATGGGAGGTTGCCGGCGTCTCCACCAAAAGGGCGTCCAGTTTCACACTGTCCAGCATCTGATCGAACGAGGAGAAAAGGTGTGCGTGGGGATAGTCCTGCTTAGCCGCCAAAAGATTGGCCTCCACGGAATCGCATATGGCCGCGGCTTCAACCGAAAATTGTTTTTTGGCCAATCCACTGAGCGAACGGCCGCGAAGGCCAAACCCCACAACTCCAAGCTTCATTGGTTTCTCCATGCACTCCCTGTCAGGGAACCGATCACGTTATAGGGCCAGCCGACACAATTGCCGCACCCCAAGTTAGTGCCTTATCGACCGATAAGGCCAATAAAAAACACGTTGTTTTCACACGAAGACACGAAGGGCACGGAGGGGAATGGATGGTCATGGAAAAAACGTTGTGTCCTTTGAGCCTTTGTGTGAGATTGAATTGGGTTGCGGGCTTTGCCCGTTAAATAAGAATGTTGCATATTTTAGCGGGCAAATCAAGACCACAGGGCTCCGCCCTGTTCTCCTTCTCGCTCTATGTCATCCTTCTGCCCTATACACCCGGATGTAATGGCGGCGCACCTTGGCAATGAAACCTTCGGCGACGTCCGGTTCCGCCTTCGGCGCGGACGCGGCTTTTTTCTTCGGCTTCGGTTTCGGCGCGGCGACACGTTCGTGCAGCTCTTTCAGGCTGTCGATCCGGAGTTTCGCAGCACAGATCGTGCCCTCGCGCACCTTCTTTAATTCCGGGAAATCGTCGAGCGGATAGAGGAGCCCGCAGTTGAAGAGATAGATGCTCCGGCTGACGATCGGCAGAAGCCGCCGCTCCTTGACGCCCGGAACGAACCTGAACACGCGCACCTTCACCTTCGCGGCTTCGGGATTACGGAAACGCTCCTCTTCGGGCATCGCGGCGCCTTTCGAGACGAAGAGCGCGTTCATGCCCTTTTTAAGATAGTTGCGGTTGACGCACATCTTCCACGTGATCCCGAGCGAACCGCGCACTGTCACTAGCGCATACTTTTCGTTCGCCTTTGGGATCTCCTTGTAGGCGACCACCCTTACGACACACGCGAGCGGCAGTGCCGCCGGCATCGTCTCGCCCTCGCCGCGCCGCAGCTTGTCGAGGTACGCGATCGCCGC
>JALHET010000301.1 GCA_022839525.1 Lentisphaerota bacterium | reverse complement strand
TCCTTTTCTTTTTGCGCCCGGATTGTCCCATCCTCTGACGCGCCGCGATCCCGTCCTCTGTTTAGAGACATTGGATGCGTATAAGCATATATCATCCGCCCCCCACCCAACAACCCTGATGTTTACTCTGCGGGGGACGGCATCGCCGCCCAGCCGCCGCCCAGCGCTTTGTACACGCGGATCAGGTGATCGGTGATCGCGCCCTCGCTAAGCGTCACCGCCTCTTCAAACGAGAGCTGCGAACGCTGTGCGTCTAGGACGGCATTGAAGTCGGCCAGTCCGTTCGTGTACTGATTCTGCGCCAGCGCGACCGCGTTACGTGCCGCCTGCGCCGCGTTGCGCAGTGCCTCGCAACGCGCGAATTCGCGCCCGTACGCCGCCAGTGCATCGCGCAGCTCGCGTACCGCCTCCAGAACGGCCTGCTCATATGCCGCCAGCGCCTGTTCCTGCAGCGCGTTCTGCACCTCGATGTTGGCACGGATCGAACCGCCGCGAAAAACCGGCCAGACGATCGACGGGCTGATCCCGAAGAATCGGCTGCCCCACTCCAGAAACGAGCCTTCATCTAACGATTCTAACCCGACCGACCCGATCAAACGGAAGGTCGGGTAACGATCCGATTCCGCCACGCCGATGCGGGCGGTCTGCGCCGCCAGCCGCCGTTCGGCGGCACGCACGTCCGGGCGGCGACGCAGCAGATCGGCCGGAATGCCCAGCACCACGCGGGGTGATGCGGCAGGGATCGGCGCGACGGCCGTCAGGGCGGCATCCAGTTCGCCCGGCATGGTTCCGGTCAGCACGGCCAGCGCGTTTAATGCGGCCTCCTCCTCACTCAGCAGGCCGGGGATCGCGGCGCACGTCCGTCCCAGATTGTAGCGGGCCTGTTCAACGGCCAGCGTACCGCTAATGCCGGCCTTGGCACGGGACTCCACAAGGTCAAGCGTGTCAGTCTGAACGACAAGGTTAGTATGGGCAACCACCAGCCGCTGGCGCACAGTTTGGAGCCGCGTGTAGGCGCGCGCGGTCTCTGCCGCCACGCTCACCCAGATGTGCTCCAGCGTCGCGACATTGGCCTCAAACTCCGCCTGCGCGGCTTCGATGGCGCGGCGTCGACGACCAAACACGTCAAGTTCCCAGGAGGCATCGAATCCCGCCGTATAGAAATCGCCATCGCCCGGCACCCCCGCGTTGTCGCTATTGCGGAAGCGGCGATAGGCACCGGCAACGTCCACCTCCGGCAGGAGTCCTGCACGGCTGACGCCCAAACGCGCGCGAGCCTCGCGCACACTGGCGATGCCGCCCTGCAGCGTACGGTTCGAACATAATGCAAGATCCACCAGTTGGGTCAAGACCGGGTCGCCGAACACATTCCACCATGCGGCGGCCTCCGTGCTGTCGATGGCCGTACCCTCGACGATTTGCTGCAACGGCGCGGCGGGCAACGCGCTTTCGGGCGCTTGATAATCCGGACCCACGGCACGGCACCCCGTCATCAACGAGAGCAGGAGAACAACGGCAGCCGCAGAACGGGCAGCGGTTTGGGGTTTCCGACCTAAGAGCGCACGGATCCATTCACGCCACGTTTGGAAGAAGGCGTAGAGACCGGGCACCAGGATGATGCCGAACACCGTTGCGGCGATCATGCCCGAGAGGGTCGTGACACCGATCGCGCGACGGCTGGCCGCGCCAGCGCCGGTTGCGTAGACCATCGGCAACACGCCAAGCACAAAGGTCAGCGCCGTCATCAGCACCGCGCGGTAGCGCTGACCGGCACCTTCGGCTGCCGCCAGTACAATCGTCGAGCCCTCCTCGCGCCTGACCTTCGAGAACTCGACGATCAGGATCGCGTTTTTGCTGGCCAGTGCGATCAACAAGACCATGCCGAGTTGCGCATAGATACTGAGCGACATGCCCAATAGTTTCAGCCCGAAAAACGCACCGGCCATTGCCACGAAAATTGAGAACATCACCGGCATCGGAATCGTCCAACTCTCGTATTGCGCCACCAGAAACAGGTAGCCGAATACCAGCGCCGCGACCATCAGCAAAACCGTCTGGCCCGACGCGCGATGTTCTTGGAAGCTCAGCCCCGACCACTCAAACGCATACCCGCTGGGCAGTGTCCGCTTAGCCACATCGGTGATCCGCGCCATCACGGTACCGCTACTCATGCCCGGCACAAGCTGTGCCGTGATGCCAGCGCTGGGGAAGAGATTGTAACGCGGGTAGAGCCGCGGCGCGACCTGGCTCTCCAGCGAGATCAGGCTCCCCAAAGGCACCATCGCACCGCGCGAGCTACGCACGTACAGTTTGAGCGCATCCTCCGGCATACGGCGCCCCGCCCAGTCAGACTGAATGATCACCTGGTTAACCTGCGTGTCCAGATTGACGTCGTTCACATAGAGCGAGCCGAAATAGTGCTGCAAGGTGGCAAACACCTTGGCGACCGGGACATCCAGCATCTCGCACTTGAGGCGGTCCACGTTCATGCGGACGGACGGCGTCTTAGCCGTGAAGCCACTGAAAGCAAACATCACGCCCGGTACACGGTTGATCTCGCCCAGAAACTGCTGGAGCACGGCATCAAGCTTGACGGGATCGCCGTCCGACAAAGCCTGTAAGCGGATGTCGAGTCCTGAGTTCGCTCCCAAGCCCGGTATGGACGGCGGCATAAAGAAGTTGACCGTAGCACCCGTGATCGCGGCGCATTTGCCGCGGATCGTATTCATGATGACGGCGGCATGCATGTCGGGCGCGTTACGCTCCGCCCAATGTGTCAGCCCGATGAGCACAAAGCCCATGTTCTCTGCACGGCC
>JALHET010000024.1 GCA_022839525.1 Lentisphaerota bacterium | reverse complement strand
TTGTGTTCATCCTGATGGCGGTGCTCTGTCTGGCCGTCTGGTTCGGGCTAAGCCACCTTCTGACCGATGCCCTGCAGTTGGCGATCGCCCAGCCCTTCGACGCCATACTGGGCGGTATGATCGGTGGCGTCAAAGCCTTTGTCGTGATCGCGGCCCTGTGTACGCTGGGGCTGATCAACCCGAAAGAAAGCGACCGCACCCGGTTTCAGGAGCAGTCGGTGACCGCCCAGAAACTCGCGCCCCTTTTGAAAAACCTCACCACCTCCCCCGACCGATAAGGGGGGTTATGACTCCTCACGCGCAACTGAACGAAATGGACGACGCGGCCCTGATGCTCAGGGCGCGGGATGATGACCGCGACGCATTCGAGGTTCTGGTGAAGCGGCACCAGAACATGCTGCTGAACTTTTTCGCGCGTTCCGGCGTTCAATATGATTACGAGGACTTAGTCCAGCAGACCTTTCTCAGGTTGTACCGCTACAGGAACCGGTATGTGGCCACCGCCAAGTTCACGACGTTCCTGTTCCTGCTGGCCCGGCAGGTCTGGATCGACGAGCTGCGCCGCCGCAAACGGCATGAACGGCTGGTGAAGGGGCTCACGGCGGAACCGCGCCCGGAACACGCGGGGCCGTCCGCGGCAGACGCGGGCGCGGCTGGCGGCATGGACGTGGGGGCGGCGCTGGCCTCTCTGCCGGAAGGCCTGCGGCAGGTGGTGGAACTCGGGGTGTATCAGGATTTGCCTTATGCTGAAATCGCCGCGATTTTGAAGATACCCGTGGGGACGGTGAAGTCGCGCATGTTTAACGCGCTCGCCAAATTGCGCACGTATCTGGAGGAAAAATGAACCTGACCGCACATTTGAACGAATTGAACCTGCCGGAAGCCGCCGCGTTCCGCGGGTTGGTGGAACGGCTCCGCAGCATGCCCGAACGCATGCCTGCGGCCGACCTCACAGGGCGCATCATGGCCGCCGTTGACGCGGAGCGCGGCCGCGCGCGCCGCCGGCCGCTTTCCCCGTGGTGGGGGCTTGGCGCGGCCGCCGTGCTGACGGTTGCGCTCTCGCTGGTCTCCGTGTACCGGAATGGCTGCAAGTGCGGTACGCCCCCCCCGGACGGGCTTTCGTGGCTGGCCGCGGCGCAAGAGCCGGACGGCTCGTGGAGTCCGGCCAAATACGGCGGCGCGGAGGCCTACCGGCCCGCGCTCACCGCGCTGGCCGCGCTGGCGCTCGCCCGCGCGCCGGACAGCCGTTATGCGCCGCAGCTTCAGCGGGCCTGCGCCGCGCTGGCGTCCCTGCAGACGGCGGACGGCGCCTTCGGCGGCCGCGGCCGCGAGCAGTTCTATAACCATGCGCTCGCCGCGTTTGCCCTCGCTACACTCTATCCCGGGCAACCGTCGCTCAAGCCGACGCTGGAACGGGCGGTGGCCTTCAGCCGCGCGCGGCAGACGGCGGAGGGCGGCTGGGACTACGAGCCGCAGTCTGAGGGCAACACGGCGATGACCGCCTGGCAGGTGCGCGCGTTGGCCTGTGCCAGCCGGCAGGGCTTTGCGGAGGCGCAGATCCCCTTGCGCAAAGGGCTGCGCTGGCTGCGCGGCAGCGCGCGCGAGGACGGCAGCGTGGCTTATCACCGCACGTCGTCCGCATGTTCGGACAGTCTGGCCGCACTGGCGGCTTATGCGCTGATTGCGGACGGCAAGGCGTTCCCAGGGTTGCCCGAATTGGGGCGGCGTGTGGCGGGGTCGCTGCGTGCCCTCCCCGCGGCAGGCGAGGGGGCGGACTGCTACCGCGATTACGCCAAAACCCTGGCCTTCGAATCGGCGGGCGCGGGCGCTCAGGCCGAAGCCGTGCGCAGACAGATGGCCGTGCAGCAGAAGGCCGGATGCCGGGATCAATGGGAAAGCGTCGGCGGACGGCTCTACACCACGGCCCTCACCCTGCTCGCCGCGCGGTAGCGGCGCGGAACAGCACCTCTCAGTTTGGCCTCTTCCCAGACGCCGGACGGTACGGGGGTCGTCCCTCCATCATTGAAAACAAAGCGTCCGCCCTTCGGCTTGCTCAGGGTAGAGGGACGGTTTCGGGGAAAACGCCCTACCAGAGCTTCGCGGTGAACGTGTAACCTCTAACTTGCGCTTTCCTAAAACCATCCGGGTTGATAGACTGGTTATTTATCAAAGGAGGTTTTTTCATGAGCAGGACGATTTGGTGCAGCAACGGGTTTCCAAAAGTCGGTATCCGCCCCATCATCGACGGTCGGCGGCGCGGCGTGCGCGAGTCTCTGGAAGACCAGACCATGAATATGGCCAAGAGCGCGGCCAAGCTGATCTCCGGAAACCTGAAATATCCGGACGGTTCGCCCGTGGAGTGCGTGATCGCCGATACGAACATCGGCGGGTGTGCCGAGGCCGCAGCCTGCGCGGCGAAGTTCGAGCGCGCGAATGTCGGCGTGTCATTGACCGTGACGCCCTGCTGGTGCTACGGCACCGAGACCATGGATACGAATCCGTACACGCCCAAGGCGGTGTGGGGCTTCAACGGCACCGAGCGCCCCGGCGCGGTGTATCTGGCCGCCATGCTCGCGGGATACGCGCAGAAGGGCTTCCCGGCCTACGGCATCTACGGGCGTGACGTGCAGGACCGCACCGACACCTCGGTGCCGGCGGATGTGAAGGAGAAACTCCTGCGCTTCGTGAAGGGCGGCCTCGCCGTCGCCATGATGCGCGGCAAATCCTACCTGTCGGTCGGCACCTCCTCGATGGGCATCGCGGGCTCGTTCGTGGATCCCGACTTCTTCCAAGACTATTTGGGCATGCGCACCGAGAATGTCGACATGTGCGAGGTGGAGCGCCGGATCGCCGAAGGCATTTACGACAAGGCCGAGTACAAGAGAGCCCGGGCATGGACCAAGAAATTCTGCAAGGAAGGCCCGGACCTGAACAAGGCGTCTCTGCAGAAGTCCCGCGCCGCCAAGGATGCCGACTGGGACTATGTCGTCAAAATGACGCTCATCATGCGCGACCTGATGGTTGGCAACCCGGCGCTCAACAAGGGCTTTGGGGAAGAGGCGGTGGGCCGCAACGCGATCGCCGCCGGTTTCCAGGGGCAACGCCAGTGGACCGACCACTGGCCGAACGGCGATTTTATGGAGGCGATCCTCAACAGCTCCTTCGACTGGAACGGCATCCGCGCGCCCTATATCGTGGCGACCGAGAACGACTCGCTCAACGGCGTCTGCATGCTGCTCATGTACCTGCTCACCAACCGGGCGCAGATCTTTGCGGACGTGCGCACCTACTGGAGCCCGGATGCGGTCAAGCGCGTCACCGGTCAGGAGATGACCGGCCTGAACGAAAACGGTTTCATCCACCTGCTCAACTCCGGCGCGGCCTGCCTGGACGCCTGCGGCAAGCAGCGCGAGAAGGGCCAGCCCGCCATGAAGCCCTTCTGGGACATCACGCAGAAAGATGCCGCCGCCTGCCTCAAAGCCACGAAGTGGGAACCGGCCAACGTCGAATATTTCCGAGGCGGAGGATACTCCTCCAGCTTCCTTTCCGAAGGCGGCATGCCGCTGACCATGACGCGCATCAGCCGCGTCAAAGGCCAAGGCCCGGTGCTTCAGATCGCCGAAGGCTGGTCCACCGACCTGCCGGACGGCGTCACCGAGACGCTAATGGCCCGCACCGACCCGACCTGGCCCTGCACGTGGTTCGTGCCGCGCCTGACCGGCAAGGGCGCGTTCCGCGACGTCTACAGCGTGATGAACAACTGGGCCGCGAACCACGGCGCAATCAGCTACGGCCACATCGGCGCGGACCTGATTACGCTTGCGGCGATGCTACGCATCCCGGTGGCCATGTCCAACGTGCCGGAAGAGCAGGCGTTCCGCCCGCACGCGTGGGGACTGTTCGGTATCGATGATCCCATCGGAGCCGACTTCCGCGCATGCAAGAACTTCGGCCCGATTTACTAGTCTGCACAGGAATTTCTTTCGGACAGGATTACAGGATTATGAAGCCCTAAAACCAATCATGTTAATCCTGTCAAAGATATCCGTCCGTTTAGCTCGTACAGTGTACTAAGGGTAAACGCTGTTTTTCGAAATGATGGCGGGGCGGGCTCTGCCGTCCCGTCCGTAAGGGGTAAAGATGGCTCAACCGCTCACCGTAATGCTCGGCATTCTGCCCTGCGTGTTTTCCGTAACGTGCCTGTCGGCCGCGGAACAGGCTGGCTCGCCGGCGTGTGACCCGGCGGGCGTCTGCACGGTGACCCGTCCGCCCGCCGCCCCGGCCGGCGGGAAACAGTTGTGGGCGGCCAGCCGCGCGTTTACCGATGTGCCTCCACTGGACGTCCAAAAATGGCTCTCGGAAAAACCGGAGATGGAGGGCAAGTTTCTGGTCATCGAATTCTGGCGGACGTGGTGCAGCGCCTGTAAACGGATGACCCCGCTGATGAACACGCTGCATAAGAAATATGGGGACGAGCTGGTTGTGATCGGCCTCACGGGCGAACCGGAAGAGAACGTCTTGGCCAACAAAGGCCCCAAAAAAGAGTACTATCTGGCCCTGGACCGGCCGCGCGCGGACGCTGGAACGCTCAACGCTCAACGCGCAACGTTGAACGTTCAAGGTGTGGACGAAGGGAAGCCCGCAAACCAAGGGGGGGAGGCGGGTGTGGAGGGCGGGCCGGACCAGACAGAGGGGACGATCCCCACCACCGATGGACAGGGCGCGTACGAGGCCTACTTCGGGGTCTGGGGGTGGCCGCATGTCATCATCCTCGAGCCGCAGCACCGCACCGTCATTTGGGAGGGTTTTCCCGGACTTAAAGGCTATGAGCTGACAGAAGCCAAGGTCGTAAAGCTTCTCGCGATCGGCCGGGCGGCCCGCGCTAAAAAGGCGGAGAAGCGGTAGGCGGCCGATGGCGGCGGCCAAATTGCGTAACGCTTGATTTTCCGGGCTTGATCGTATCGCTCGCGCTAAGGTATGATTTGACTTTAATTAAAAGAAGATGCCATCATTTTAAGCGGAGGAGTTATGTGGGGCAAAGGGGGATGGGGGCTCGTTTTCTGTTCGGTTCTGCCCATGTTGTCCGCGCGTGCCGAAATGACCTACTTCGCCCATCAGGGCAAAGTGCGGACCGTATTTCTGGTGGGTGAGGGAAAGCCGCTCGGGACCGGCACAGCGGCGAAGATCGATTCGATGGGGAACCGGAAATTCGGCGATGCGTGGAATGTTGAATTTTCCGGCGAGCTAAATGTGACTGCGGCCGGCAAACACGAGTTTGCCGTCACCTCCGATGACGGGAGCGCGCTTTACGTGGACGGCAAGCCCGTGGTGATGAACGACGGGCTGCATGGGGCTTCGCGGAAGACAGGTTCTGCCGATCTGCAGGTTGGCAAGCATCAGGTTAACTTGCTGTATTTCAACTACACGGGGGGCCACCAACTCCAGGCCACGGTCAAGGTGCCGGGCGGGCAAGAGGTCGATCTGGCGTCGGCCTGTACCCCCAGCAACAAGCGTCAGGAGTTCGGTGAACTTCGCGAGAAGGCGCTACAGCGTATAGCGGACGAGGAGCGGAAGGAACGTGAACGGGTCGCCGCCGAGGCGCAAACAGCGCTGATGAAACTCTCCCCGCCCGAGGCGCTGGTGCGCTCGATCCGGCACATTCTCAAGACCAAGCCGCGCGCCTACAAAAACGGCCGCGCCCTGCTGAAGCAGGCCGATGAGTTTGTGAAGACGATGCCCGACCTGTTGGCCAAAGCCGAGAAAGGCGATCCGCAGGCGGCTCAGGCGATCGATGCCTACGGCAAGCTCAAGTACAAGGCGCTGGTCGCCGAGAACCCGTACCTCGATTTCGACGAGACGCTGGTGGTGCTCTCGGACAAGGTGGCCGTAAAAAACAACTGGCTCGGGACCCATGTCTTGGCCCCGAAAGGCTACAAGAACAAGATCGCGCGCTTCAACTTCCGGACCGGCGCCCTCGCGGACGTCTATGAGCCCAAGGACGGGGCCTACGTGGGCGAGCCGGATGTGCATTACGACGGGCAGAAGCTGCTCTTCACCTCCACCGACACGAACAACATGTTCCAGGTGATGGAAGTCGGCGTCGACGGCTCCAACCCGCGCAAGGTCTCCCCCATCGTCGGCGAATACATTCACAATTATGGCGGCATCTATCTGCCCGACGACATGATCATCTTCAGCTCGACCGCCCCGATGATCGGCGTGCCCTGTATCGGCGGGTCGCGGACCGTGCCGAATCTCTACCTGATGGGGCCCAACGGTGAACAGCCCCGCCAACTGACCTTTGAGCAGGATGCGGACTGGTACCCGACCGTGCGCGAGGACGGGCAGGTCATGTATCTGCGGTGGGAGTACACCGACATCATGCACTATTACTCCCGGATCATGATGACAATGAATCCGGACGGCAGCAACCAGCGGGCGATTTACGGTTCACAGAGCCTGTGGCCCAACTCCATGTTAAACGCCCGTCCGCTGCCTGGCGCCCCGGGGAAATTCGTGGCGGTCGTCTCCGGCCATCACGGGGTCGCCGCTGCCGGCAAGCTGACGATTTTCGACACCAACAAGGGGTACGCCCATGCCGACGGCGTGGTGCAGCACATTCCGGGCTATGGGAAGAAGGTCACGCACGTGACGGTCGACCAGCTTTACCCCACCGTCAAGAAGCGCCTGCTGGGCCAGTTCCCGGACCTGCAGGACGTGGTGGACACGCTCATCACAGAGAACATGCCTGAGGCGTCTCAGCAGGGCAAGGACTACCATGAGCTGAACAACGATTTCTTCAACACGTGTTACCCCAAGTTGCGCGAGTTCTATCCGGAGATGGCGCTGGATCTGGATCAACTCGTGAACGGCGTCTTTCCCCAGTTCCTCCAGCCCTATCCCGTTAGCGCCCACTACTATCTGGTGGTCGCCAAGTTGACGGCCCAGGCTCCTTGGAAGCTCTACCTCGTCGACACGTTCGACAACTTCGTGCCGCTCCAGCCCGACGACCTCGGCGGGTACAGCTACATGGTCGAGCCGTACCCCCTCAAGAAGCGCACCCGCCCGCCCGTGATCCCGAGCAAAGTCAACCTGCAGGACAAGGAGGCGGTCTGCTACGTCCAGAACGTGTACCGCGGCCCCGGACTCAAAGGCGTGCCCGAGGGCACGGTCGACGCGCTGCGCGTGTTCACCTATGCGTACGGCTACTACAAGATCGGCAGCCACGACCACCTCGGGGTGGAGAGCGGCTGGGACGTCAAGCGCCTGCTGGGCACGGTCAAGGTCGAGGCGGACGGTTCCGCCATGTTCCGTATCCCGGCCAACACGACGATCTCCCTTCAGCCTTTGGACAAGGAGGGCCGCGCGCTGCAGCTCTTCCGGAGCTGGCTGGTGGCCATGCCCGGCGAGAAGCTCTCCTGCATCGGCTGCCACGAGCCGCCGACGGAGCCCCCGGTGACCCGCAAGACCATCGCTTCCGGTAAGCCTCCCCAAGCGATCCGCCCCTGGCGGCAGCGCGTGGAAGGCTTCGCGTTCGACATGGAGGTCCAGCCGGTTCTGGACGCCTATTGCGTGCGGTGCCACGACGGCAATGACACAAACCGTCCGAACTTCAAAGGCGGCGGACAGCAAAAGGGGTACAGCGAAGCCTACCATGCCTTCCGCAAGTATTTCCGTAGCCCGGGCCCCGAGAGCGCGGGCACCATGAATATCCCGTATGAATATCACGCCTCGACCTCGGAAGGCGTGCAACTGATCGAAAAGGGCCACCACGGGGTCAAGCTGGACGACGAGTCGTGGCGGAGGATCAACGCGTGGATCGACCTGAACGTGCCGTTCTTCGGCAGTTGGACGTCGGCGTATGAGGGCAACCCGCAGCGGCAGACGTGGACCACAAACATTTCCGAGCACGCGGCCGCCCTGCGCGCGCAGTACGCGAATGTGGACGACGACTGGGAATCCATTCCCGAAAAGCCCTATCCGGTCACCGCCACCGCCGGGAAAGGCGAGGAGCTGGCCGCGCCGGTCTCGGTGTCCGCGCCCGGCTGGCCCTTTACCCCGGACGTGGCCCGGCAGATGCAGCAGGCGGAGGGCGGGAAGAAGCGGGCGCTCGACCTCGGCGGAGGTGTGAGCATCACGCTTGTGCGCATCCCGGCCGGTGAATTCGTGATGGGCAGCGACGAGGAGACCCCGTGGGAACAGCCCCGGCACCGCGTCAAAATCGGGCGTCCGTTCTGGATGTCCGAGGCCGAGGTCAACAACGCGGCTTTCTTCACCTTTAAGCCTGACCACAACGCGGGCGTTTTCGACCAGCAGTGGAAAGACCATGTGCGCCTGGGGTATTACGCCAATTACGATGAGCAGCCGGCCGTGCGCATGAGCTGGCTCGACGCCAAGGCCTTCTGCGACTGGCTCGGCAGGAAGACCCGCCAGAAGGTAAACCTCCCGACCGAGGCCCAGTGGGAATGGGCCTGCCGCGCGGGCAGCGGAACCGCGATGTTTTTCGGCACGCCGGAGGCGGACTTCAGCCCGTATGCCAATCTTGCGGACAAATCGATCGAGAAGTTCGCGGTGACTGGTGTCAACCCGGTCTTCAACCCGAAACTGGTCGGGAACCGGACGTTCGATTTCGTCCCGCGCATCTCAACGTTCGACGACAAGCAGTTTCTGATTTCCGGCACCAAACAGTATCAGCCCAATGCGTGGGGTCTCTACGACATGCACGGCAATGTGTCCGAGTGGACGCGCAGCGATTATGCGCGGTACCCCTATGTGGCGGGCAAGAGCGATAGCGGGGACAGCCGTACCAAGAAAACCGTCCGGGGCGGTTCGTTCTTTGACCGGCCTTATCGGGCGACCGCCAGTTACCGCTTGGGATACGTGCCCTGGCAGGGCGTTTTCAATGTCGGCTTCCGGATCGTTGTCGAGGATTAGCGCCTTACGGTCAAACAAAAACAATAAAAACAAGTCGGTTTCCCGCAAAGGCGAAGGTGCAAAGGGGTTGGGACTATGTGGCGTCTTTGCGTCTTTGCGGGAAAAAAATTCAGTTGTGCTCTCACATGTAGGATAGGATTGCGAAGGATGAAAGGTCGTACAGAGAAGGTCTCCGTGTTTTGCCTGTTGCTTGCGGGGGTGTTGGGGACGCAGGCGGAGGAGCCTGACCTCTCGCCCACCGCACTGGTGGCGGACAAGGACGGCAAGGTTCTCTATGTGGCCTGCGAGACGGCGGGCAGCATTCTGGCTTTCGACACCGGATCGGAGAAGGTCACCGCCCGTTATCCGGCCGGACAGGTCAGTTGCCTGGCGCTTTCGCCCGATCAGGAACGGCTCTTCGCAACCGCCGGCAGTTTCAACGGGAGGCTGCTCGAAATCGGGCTCAAAAGCGGAAAGACCCTGCGCGAACTGCCGGCCGGGCACACGCCGGAATCGCCTGTCCTCAGCGCCGACGGCCAAACGCTCTACTACTGCAACCGCTTTTCCCGCGCCGACCGGAAGGACATCCACGCGCTGGATGTGGCGACGGGGAAGGTCAAGTGTTCCGCCAAGGCGATCCGCGAACCGGCCACGATGCGGCTTTCGAAAGACGGGCAAACGCTTTGGGTGGGCAACTATCTCCCCCTCATGCCTGCCAACAGCCAGCGCGTGTACGCGTCGCTCTGCGTCTACGACAGCGCGACACTGGAGAAGGTGGCGACGCTGGACCTGCCGGGCGGCGCCTTCGCGGTTTGCGACTCCGCGATGAGTGCCGACGGCAAACATTACTTCGTCTCTCATTCCGTCGGGCGCTTCACGGTGCCCACCACCCATCTGGACCGCGGCTGGATCAATACCAGCGCGGTCTCGGTGTTCGACGTCGCGGCCCGGAAATACGTGAACACCGTGCTGCTCGACGACACCGTGCGGGGGGCGGCCAACCCGTGGGGTCTTGCGGTCGCCGGCAAGGACGAGTGGCTGTGCGTGAACATTTCCGGCACGCATGAGCTGATGGTCGTCAATCTCAAGGAGATGATGAAGCGCCTAGCCTCAGCCGCAAACCCCAAAGAGGTTGTGAACGACCTCAGCTTTCTGTACGGCGTCAAGACCCGCATCCCGCTCGAAGGGCAGGGCGCGCGGGCGCTGGCGGTCGTCGGCAACAACGTTTACAGCGCGATGCGTTTCGCGGACAGCCTCAATCTGGTCGAGCTATGGGATGACGGCCCCGGCACGGCAGTCGCCCTGCCGCTCGGCACGCCCAAGCCGCTCACTCCCGTCCGCGCGGGAGAGCGGGCTTTTTATGACGCGACGCTCTGTTATCAGCATTGGCTGAGTTGCGCCAGTTGCCATTCCGGAACGCGCACAGACGGAACCAACTGGGATCTGATGAACGACGGCATCGGCAACCCCAAGCAGTCGCGCAGCATGCTGTACTCGCACAAGACCTCTCCGGTGATGATTACGGGGATCCGGGCTTCTGCCGAGGTCGCGGTCACGAAAGGCTTCTCCATGATCCAGTTTCATGAACTGCCCGAAGAGCAACTGGACAACGTCAATACCTTTTTGAAAGCCCAGACCCCCGTGCCCAGCCCGTATCTGAACCCGGACGGGACCATGACCGCCTCGGCGCTGCGCGGCAAGACGCTTTTCGAGGGTAAGGCGGCGTGCGTCACATGCCATGTTCCGCCCTACTATGGCGACAAAAAGAAATACGTGCTCGGCCTTGGCTCGGACAGCGAGCGCAACCGCGAATTCGCGACGCCCATCCTGATCGAGGTCTGGCGGACCGCGCCCTACATGTACGACGGCCGTGCGGTCACGATCCAAGAGGTCATCACGACCGACAACAAAAACAACAAGCACGGGAACACCAAGGATCTGACCCCGCAAGAGGTCGAAGATCTCGCCAACTACGTGAATTCGTTGTAGCGTGCCGCTGTACGGTCAGCGCACGCCGCGCGGCTTCAGGACGATCAGCCCTTTGGTCATGGCCCAGGCCTTGTCCAGCGGCAGACGTTTGAACTCATGCCCCGGTCCCCACGAGTCTGAATACAGCAGCTCTTTGGTTTTCTCGTTATACCCGATGATCAGCCGCACATGCCCGAACGCGCCTTCCTGCCCGATCGGCGGCGTTTCGGGGTAAAGGCCGACCAGGCACGCCCACAACAGCGGCACGCCCTGCCCGGTGTACAGCTTGATGTTCTTGACGAACTGGTTCATCCCCTGCTTCTGGCCGTTCCGCGCCGCCAGCAGGATCTCGGGATCCATCGCCCGCCAAAGCGCCTGGAGATCCACCATGTGGTCGGACGTGTACGTCTTCCAGTCGATCTCGGCGGCCTTTTTCCTCTTGGCCGCCGCGTTGTAGTGTTCGATCAGCTTGGCGTGCTCGCTCTTCTCGAAACTGACGTCCGAATCCGCAGAGATCAGATCCTTCTTGTCGAGCTGGAATTGCCGCCCGACTTTGGCGATCGCCTTGGTCATGCCCTCCAGCGTTGTGCCGCCTTCGGCCGCCGTGTCCGCAAGCTGCGCGATCTGGTGCTGGTCGACTTCCAGCCCGTAATAACGCAGCACGCGCTCGGACGTTGCGGCCGCGCAGTAACCCTTCTGTCCCTGATCGACCATGGGCACATTGTCGATCCACACATCGCCTGCCGGGTTGTTCGCCACATTCTCCCTCACCGTGCGGGCGTTTTTCGCGCGCGAGGCCACCATGCCGCCGGTCATGGCGGTCATGCCGCCGCCCGTCGTGATCGGCATCATCAGGATTTTGATGAACTCGGCGCTGTACTCGATGCTTTTGCCGCCCGAACGGTGCGGCTCCACATACGCCCACTCCATCTGAAGGCCGGGCGATTGCTTGACCCACTGGTGGCGTTTGACAAAATAGTTCGCTCGATTATTGGAGGTCTTGCCCGTCATCCCCGTATCGTTGTAAAACCCGACGATCTTGTCCCTGACGGTCGCCACGAGTGTTTCAAACGTTTCCCGGTCTTTAACCCCGGCATCGCCTTTGTTGTAGACCGAAATCTCCACCCGCCGCACGGCATTCGGCCCGAAGTAAACGCGTGCCTCATAGACCTCCAGCCCCAAGAAACGCAGGCGCTGTTTCTGGTTTGACATGGCGGTCTGCTTGCCGTCCACAAACCGGAAGCCAAGACTTTGGAACCCGTCCATAAAGGCCTCCGCCGTCGTGACCCATTTGGCGGCGTCCTTGAAGGCCTCAGCCAGATCAACCGTTTCCGGCTGCGCCATGATCGGGGCGGCGATGAGGAGGACGGCCGAAACCGCGTTCACGTATCTCATTCCGGATTTCCCCTTCACATCAGACCGGCGACCGCCGCGCCGATCACCGGCGACTCGTCCACACGGATCAGTTCGTAAGCGATGCCGCGCGGCGCGAGCAACGCCTCCAGTTCGCGCCGCACGCGGTTCTGAAAGTCCGCCGTCAGCGTGCGGTAATAGGTGGAGCCGTCCACGTTCACGCATACCGGGCGCGCGGGGTCGCGGCCTTCCCCCGTCTTCAGGATGGCCGAGGCCAGGTTCACCGCCGTCAGGATCGCCGCGCGCTCGTACACGGGGGTGCACAGGCGCACGGCCGACTCCCTGTCCCCCGGGAGGAGGGCCGCACCCAAGAACGGATTGTCCGGTTTCGGCGCGCCGCCGCAGAAGTCGTCGAGGTGTTTGTTCGAGAGCGCCGGCCACGCCGTGATTTCCGCCGACGCGGCAGGCGAAAAGAAGCCGGCCTTGGCCGCTTCTTTCAGCACCACATGCCCCAAGGTGCCGAGATAGGCGCCGGAGATCATCTTCTCGAACGTGTAGGTGCCGGGATCAATCGTCCCCCCGTCCAGAATTTTGTCGAAGGGCGTTTGCGTCACGCGCCGGAACGCGCCGGACTCGACATTGATGGCCATCGAGCCGGCCTTGTCCAGATCGGTCCGCTTGGTGATGCGCGCGTGATGCTCGACATAGGCCGTGTTGGTGCCGGTGCCGAGAATGAAGCCGACATATGCGGAGTAGTTGCGCGTCACGCCTACGCTCTTGCCCGCGAGCAGCGTGGCGACGGTATCGTTGAGAATCACGATGCGCCGTTCATAACCGCGTTGCGCGAGGCGCTGTTTCAGGCCGGAACCGATCAGCTGCCCTTCCACCGACGGCGCTTGGATCTGCTTGCTCCAGCGGATCAGCCGCGCATCGCAATCCGGAAGGATCTCTGCCGCGTACGAGAAACAGAAGCCGATGGTGTCGGACTGCTCCACGATCGGCAGCACGAAATCCGCAAAGGCGTCAAAGAAATCCCCGGCGCCGATCTCCGCTTTTGTGCCGGGCATGAGACCCTTCATGAAGGCGCCGATTTCCGCCTTGCCCGATGCGTTGATCTTCACGACCGCCGCGCGCAGGTTCGTGCCGCCCGCGTCCAACACCACCACGGGTGTGCCGGTCTTGACCGGCTTGTCGATGGCGATAAAGGAGGGAATCATCATCAGCGATGAAGGCTTGCCCGCCAGTCCGGCGTTCATCTCCTCTTCGAACGCCTCCAGCAACGCCTCGCGGTCGATCCCTTCAGTTTCCAGACCGTTCTGTTTGAGAAAGGCTTCCTCACGGTTCAGCATGATCTTCTTCCCTTGCGTTTTTTGGTTACAGGTTACACGTTATAGGTTACAGGTTATTGCCTACTGGTTCCAGACTTCAAGCTCCAGCCTGCCACCTGCAACCAGAAACCTGCCGCCCCAATTTAATTCCGAGACGGACAGGCTGAGAGCGGCCCAGACAGACGGGGCATTCCGGCTCCTTTCACCGCTTGCGTTTATGGGCTCTGACGAATTCGGTGATGCGTGCCAAGGTCTCTGCGCTGAGGAAGTGCTCCATGGCGCAGGCGTCCTTTTCGGCGGTCTCGTCCCCGACCCGGAGCAGCAGCAGGAACGTCTTGAGCAAGGTGTGGCGGCTGAGAATCTCGCTGGCGGCCCGCACACCCGCCTCGGTCAATTCCACCGCGCCGTACGGTTCCTGCACGGCGAGCC
>JALHET010000300.1 GCA_022839525.1 Lentisphaerota bacterium | reverse complement strand
AATCCGGGGGATCCTGTACAGGCATACCCCCGAAATTCAGGCACAGTCCGCCTTTAAACGGGACGGGATTTCCCGGATCGTAGGCGTAGGTGATCGCCGCGGGCGGGGCCGGTTGAGCGTCGAGCGTCCGGTTGTTCAGATAGAAGATATGCGGGACGGGGCCGTTGGTCAGCCTGTCGGTGTGGTGCCAAGCGTTTTCGTAAAGCGCGTAATAGCTGGTTTTCCCGGGGCGGATGAAGGTGAGCGGCGTTCCTTTGCGGATGTGGTTGAACCACTGGAGCGTGCTGTCCGGACAGACCATGGCCAGCGAGCCTTTGGGGAACTCAACAGGCGTGCTCTCTTTTTTCTGATACGTGACCATGTTGTTGCCGCCGTGATCGTACGCGCCGACAACCAGCGCGCAGCGGGCGCGCTGGGCCGCAGGCATACGCGCCCACATGTCGAAGATGCCGCCGGTGTAGATGTCGTACATGCCGGTTGTCAGCAGGATCGGGAAGGTGGCCCGGGTGATGGCCTCATAGGAGTCGTGGCCGCCTTCGGGAGTCTTCCAGAACGGATCGTCCTCGCGGGGATGCTCGAACACCGAGTCGAGCCACGGCACGGCCTCGCCGAAATACCGGCGGGAGAAATCGCAGAGCGGCAGGTCGCGGAATGACACGGCCTTGTTGCGTTGCAGGCTCGTGTTCTTTTTCTTGTAGCCCCCGATGAACCATCCCCCGTGCAGCCCGCTCTTGAAGAACCCGTTCCGGTAGACAATGTTGTAGCGGTTGCAGTCCTGGACGGCCAAGACGGCGCCTTTGACGTCTGGCGGGTTGGTGTCGATGTAGAGGAAGTGGACGCTGGACAGGTAGCTCCCGCCGGACAAGAAAATCTCGCCGTTGTAGAAGGGCAGCTTCCGTATCCACTCCAGAAATGCCAGCCCATCCGCGCGTTCCGTGGCGTAAGGTATCCAGTCGCCCCCGCTGCGCCCGCACCCCCGGCAATGCTGCGTGATCCAGACATAGCTATCCGGTGTCCATTTTTTATTGGTGAACATCTCGGGCTTGGCCCGCTCGTCTTTGACATACGGGTTGCGTTGGATGACGATCGGGCACTTCATCCCGGCGGGGGGCACCGCGCCGAACGTGTATAACTTGACGCCGTCCGGCATTGGCACCATCTCTTCGAAATAGCGGGCGGTCGCGCCGCCGGGACAGACGGTCTCGATCACCCGCAGTTCGGCCCGAAGCAATGGAGCCGCCGCCAGCAGACTGATTCCCGCGAATCTCGTCACGGTTCTTTTTACCGACATGTGATCTCCCCTTTTCTTGTTTTGCGCATCGCGTTCTGTTTGCAAAGGTGTTGGGACGGCTCCTCGTTTCACAATCCGGCCTGTTCGTGTTTGGCTCCCGCTCGGTAGGCGGCTTCGCGTTCGAGGCAGCTTGCCACGGCGGCGCGGATATCGGCGAGGGTGTGGAGTTCCGACAGACGCCCGCGCAGATACGAGGAGCCTTTGAGGCCGTGAAGGTAACGGAAAAGGTGGCAGCGGAACGTGGCGGTCAGCAGGTCGTCCGGATCCGTGGCCTGTCGCGGCAGGGCGTAACGGGCGCGGATGAGGCGGATCAGTTCCAGTTCCGCCGCCATGTGCGACTCCAGCGTGTCTCTGATGACGAATACGTCGCGCCGCGCGCGCCCGCGTGCGGCGTTGCGGGCGGTCAGTTCCCTGCCTGAAGCGAGGTCGGCGCGGATATCCCCGAAGATCCACGGATTGCCGATGGCGGCGCGGGCGATCATGACCGCGTCCACGCCGGTCTCGCGGAACATGCGCTGCGCCGTATAGGCGGAGTGTACGCCGCCGTTGCCGATGACCGGGATCTTGGCGCGGCGCTTGACCTCGGCCAGCAGCTTGAGTCGCACGTCGCCGCTGTGGCCCTGCGAGGTGAAGCGGGCGTGCAGCGCGAAGGCGTCCGCGCCTGCCGACTCGGCCGCGTCAAGCAACTCGAAGGCCGTGACCGCGCCGGGATGCGGGCCGAGGCGCGTCTTGACGGTCAGGGGCAGTGTGACGGCGCGGCGCATGGCGGCGAGGATGTCGTGGACGAGCTGGGGATTCTTGACCAGCGCGGCGCCCGCCCCGTTGGCGGTGATTTTGTGGACGGGGCAGCCGGCGTTGAGGTCGATCGCGGCGAAGCGGCCAGTGGACTCGACCTTTGCGGCGGCTTCGGCGAGTGTGGCGGGGTTGGAGCCGTAGAGGTGGGCTACGGCCGGCCCCTCATCGCGGAAGGTTTCCAGCAGGTACCAGGTCTTGTCCGAGTCGTGCAGCAGCCCCATGTCGCTGGTCATCTCGGTATAGGCCAGATCCGCGCCGTGCGCGTGGCAGAGGCGCCGCATGGGCGCGTTGGTGAATCCCGCCATGGGGGCGAGGAAGAGCAGCGGGCCGCCGTTTTTCTGGAGATGGAAAAGGGAGCGCAAGGGAGTAGAGCGTCAGAAGGCAAGGTTGAAAGTTAAAAACGTTTGGGAACAACGGACAAAATAACGGTGTTGATTGAAAAACACAATGAGGAAGTGCACCACCCAGCCCTCTTCCGGCCAACATCGGTGAGCGCTGCGGATGTTCGGGCGTTGACACTCCCGCGCCCGTTTGCGAGACTACATCCCACACATGAAACCCTATAAGACTGTTCTTTTTCTCGGTGACGGCATGGCCGATGAGCCCGTCGCCGAACTTCAGGGGCGCACCCCGCTTCAGGCCGCCGACACCCCCAACATGGACGCGATTGCGCGCGGCGGGCGCAGCGGTTCGATGTTGACCTTGCCCCCCGGTTTTCCGACTTCCAGCGACGTGGCCAACATGTCGGTGCTCGGGTGCGACCTCGCCACCGAACTGTGCGGCCGCGGGCC
>JALHET010000299.1 GCA_022839525.1 Lentisphaerota bacterium | reverse complement strand
GATCATGCTCATGTGCTGTGTGACGATCAGCTCCCGCAACAGGGCTGCGAAAACCGCCTGAGGAATAGGGTCTCCGTAACGGTTGCGGATAACCGCGTTCAACTCGCTGTCCAGACCGCGATACACGTGCCCCGACTCCTCTTCCGACTGCGTGTCAGAGGTTGCCGCATTCGCCAAACGGTCCGCGATTTTGTTGAAGATCTCCCCTGAGGCTGACCGCGAGAACGTGAGCGCCACAATATGGTTGGGTGCTACGCCAAGGAGCATGAGCCGGATCATGCGCGTGGCGAGTGCGAAGGTTTTTCCCGTACCGGCGGAGGCTTTGATCAGGCAGTTCTTCAGGACGCGCATGTGAGGCCCCCGTTCTTTGCAAGCCGTGCCTCTTGGTCGGCGACCCATGCCCGGCTGACGCTCTGACCGGGTGTTTCAAGAAAAAGGGAGACGTACTCGCGTATCCATTCGTCGCGAGGGGTCGGCGGCCAGTAGATGCCGGCCTGTATGCGCCCGATCACCCAGCGCATGGCGGCAGCCGCGTCATCCCGAAAGGGGGCGAAATCCCATGTTTTGCAGAGCGTGTTCTCCGGGGTTTCGGCGATAACGAAATAGCCGCACTCCGCGCGGGTTTCGGAAGGCAGGACGTTTTCGGCTTGAGCCATCAGCAGGTACAAGGGCAGTTGCAGGTCTGTCCAGACACGCGGTTTACCGGCAAAAGCGAAGGGTGACAAGCCGCGTTGTGTGGCGGAGTCGAGATCGGTTCTTTTGGAGGACAGGAACCTGTCGAGGCCTCCGTTTGTACCGAGGTGATCCCATGTTTTGTAATCGAGTATCCGCCATGTGTCGCAAGCGGGGTTGTAATCCAAACGGTCGGCGCGGCCGAGGATGCTGATGCCGTTCTCCCGCATGTTGAGCGGTCGTTCAATGTTGACGATCTGCCATCCTTCGGCACGCAGCCGGGCTTGGCAGGCTGCGAAAAACTCCATCCTCTGGCAGGCTGCGGATTGCTGCAACCGGAGAACGGTGGAGAGCGTATCGCCGAATTGACGGCGGATGTTTTTACGGATATCGGCTTTCAGGAAGTCGGCGATCTCCTCGGCATCGGCCGAGTCTTTGTATACGGAATGGCCGAAGGACTCCAGCGCGTTATGGCAAAGGGTGCCGAAGGCCATGGCATCGAGTTCGCCCATGCGGTCGTCGCAGGCTTCCATGTTGAGAACATGTTTGAGATAGAAGGTGAAGGGACATGCCAGATAGGTCTTGAATGCGGTGGCGCTGATTTTTTCCGGTGGCGCCGAAGGAACTGGCAAGTCCAGGCGCCAGTCGTCGGGAAGCGAGCGGGGATGGCTGGCGATCGCGTTCTCAGCGTCGTGGAAGAGCTTTTTTGCGCGTGCGGTGAGCGTCGTCTCATCACAGAGGAAAAGCAACCGTGATGGTTTGCGGACATCATTCTGACTGGAGGTGCGCTCGAGAAAGAAGCGCACGGCGCCAGGCGGGCGCGAGATCAAGAGCGCCTGCAGCAGGGCGGTGTCTCGTGCGGTCCGGCGCTCGTTACTGGTGAGCCCGAGGCCTTGGCGGAGGCGGTCGGGAAGAAACGCGTGACCGACCACCGCGTTGGGCACCGCGCCTTCGTTGAAACCGGTGATCACCAATTCGCGTGCCGGGCTCCACGGCAACTCCAGCCATCCTTCGGTCAGAAGCGCGTCGGAGGTTTCCGGCTCAAGCTGGAACGTGGCGGAGGCGAGCAGCGTTTCAAACAGCAGGGCGCGCTGCGGTTCATCCAACGTTTCCATAAGGAGGCTGGATCGCAACGATTCGAAGACGGCAAGTGTGGCATCAGCGGCGGCAGCCAATTCGCGGTCGCCGGGTGTCTGCGCCCGAAGCGTGCGTGCCGCAAAAAGGGTCTGGAGCATGTCGGTCAGGTGGTCAAGGTGGGGGCGTCCGCGCGGATCGAGCAGCGTGCGGGTTTCATCGAGCGCAGCGAGCAAGTGGCTCCATTGCGGGTCGTCATCGGTGTCGCGCTCGTGTTCGCAGAACTGGCGTGTCGCGTCGAGCGTTTGCGGCAGGTGCGTGTTTTGGAGGTTGTCGAGTGTGCGGAGAACGTCGGCGTATGCGAAGCCGGGGATCGGAGCAAGCCGGGTCTCAAGCCAGTGCATCACGTCGGCCTCGCGAAGGAAGGCGGCGAGGATAGGGAAACGTGGCTGGCGGCGGAGCTGTTCGAGCTGCCCGATGAGGCGGCCAAGCGATGAGGCGGTCAGCGGGTAGGAGGCGGGATGATGGAGTTGCAGCCCGCGCAACGAAAATGCGGACTGTAGCTCGTTGAAAAGGGTGTCGTCGAGCATGCCGAGGGAAGGGAGCTCTTCGTCTTTCGGGACAGCTGCGAAAACTTCCGCGGTAAGGCTTGCCTGTCCGGCACTGTTGGCTGACAGGAAAATCTGGCTGTCGGTTAACGGCAAGATCGGGGCGTGTTCTCCCAGCCACTTCTCCGGAACGGGCCGGCCCCAACGGTCAAATTTGGCGTCTTCGGATCGGGGGGCGTGGATCAGCACGGTCAGTGCGGCTCGTTCGGCAAGTTTCTCAAGAACGGGGTAGAGCGCGGGTTGGGCGTCGGTAAGCGCCGGCAGGACGATCTTTTCAATGCCTATTGGAAACAGTGGCTCGGCAACAGCCTGTTTACGTGCGGTGGGAACCGGTGTGCGGTTATGTCGTTCCAGTTCGTCGAAAAAGCGCGCTTCGAGTTTGGCGAGATCCTTCCAGCGAGCCACTTCGACATCGAGGTCTTCGCCTCGGAGGAGCGCTTCGATTCGCTCGGCGACATCACCCATCACCCAGGCGTTCTCTTGGAGGATCTCCCAGAGGTCGGTCAACTGTCGCGCCACACCGAGAG
>JALHET010000023.1:6832-25226 GCA_022839525.1 Lentisphaerota bacterium | reverse complement strand
GCGATACCGATACCGATTTGGAGAACGTGAACGTTGGCCATACCCCGTACACGTGCCCGTTCACGTACCCGTACACGATGACTCTTCCCCCCCTGTCACTAACCGATTACGGATTAATTGTTTTGACGGGAAAATCAAAATGATGTAATCATTCAAGAAAAATTTTGGGCTGAGTTATGACAAATCAGGGGCAACGGACAAACTCCGATATTTGGTACGCGCTGGCCGAGGAGGAATCGAGGGAACTGTTGGCCTCGCTTCCCGACGACCTGCGCGAATGCCTGGCTCCACTCGCCGTAACGCTCGACCCACGCCCCACCCCCGATGAGGAAACGCAAGCCGGCGACGAGACAGAACTGCTCGGCCTTTTCGTCGGTCTGCCGTTCGGCGCGCCCCCCGATGACTCCGATCCCCTGCCGTGCGCCATCCGCCTCTTTGTGGAAAACCTGCGCGAAGAGGCGGAGGATGACCCCCTGCGCTTCCGGCAAGAGGTGCGAACTACCTTGCTCCACGAGATCGGCCATTACCTCGGATTGGATGAGGAAGGGCTGGCCGCGCGCGGCCTTGCCTGAACTCATCCGCACTGAGCATCTTTCTCCCGCCACACACCACATGAAACGCCAAGGGGCACCTCTCAAGCCCCCGTACACCGTGACAGCGCCAATGCGGCGAGTTCTTGCGCGTCAAACGACAGGTTCTGCAACGCGGCGACATTCTCGCGGATATGCCCGGGATGGCTCGCGCCAATCACCGCAGACGTGATGCGTCCGTCGCGCAAAACCCACGCGAGGGCGGTCTGGGCAGGGGTCTGCCCCCGCGCCTTGGCCAGCACCGGCAACCGCCGCGCGTAGTCCGTCGCGTCGTTGCGGAGATAGCGTGCGATGAACGGGCTTCCTTTGGCCGCGCGCGATCCCTCCGGCACACCGTCCGAATATTTATTGGTCAGCACCCCTTGCGCCAACGGCGAAAAGACGACCGTGCCAATCCCCGCCCCATCCGCCGCAGGAATCAGTTCCTTCTCGACTTCGGCGCGCTCCAGCAAGTTGTACCGCACCTGGTGCGCCACACACGGGATATGCATCTCCTTCAGCAGTGCCGCCGCATGACGCAACAGCTTGGCCGGATATTTGGAAAGCCCGATGTACAGCGCCTTTCCCTGTCTCACCATGTCGGCCAACGCGCACATGGTTTCCTCCAACGGCGTGTCGGGATCCGGCCGGTGATGGTAAAAAATGTCCACGTAATCCAGCCGCAGGCGCTTCAGGCTTTGGTCGAGCCCTGCCCGCAGATGTTTCCGGCTCCCCCAGTCGCCGTAGGGCCCCGGCCACATCGCGTGCCCCGCCTTGGTCGCCACCACCAGCTCATCGCGATACGCGCTGAATTCGCGGCCGAGCACCGTCCCGAAAACCGTTTCCGCCGCACCGGGCGGCGGCCCGTAATTGTCGGCCAGGTCGAAATGCGTGATGCCGAGATCGAACGCAACCGCGACGCGCGCGAAACAGTCTTCATGGCTCTCCGCCGCGCCGAAACCGTGCCACAGCCCCAAGCCGACGGCCGACAGTTTCAGTCCGCTGCGGCCGCACGTCCGGTAAATCATCCGCCCGTACCGTGCCTCATCCGCAACATACGCATGCATAGGCTCTTTTCCTTTATGCCCCGTGCGGCGGGGAAAAATACCGCGCGGCATTGCGCACGTCTTCGGCGATCTGCCTCGTGAGAGCCTCTGCCGACTCGAAGACGCATTCATCGCGCAACCGCGCGAGAAAAAAGACCTCAATGGTCTTGCCGTAGAGGTCGCCTTCAAATCCGAGCAGGTGCGTTTCCAACACGACGTGTTCCGGACGCGCGTCGATGAACGTCGGATGAATCCCCAAATTCGAGACCCCGTTATAGGCGCGTCCATCCACGGCCACGCGAACCGCATAGACACCGTTCGGAGGCAGCTCATCCGTGCGCGGCTGGAGGTTGGCGGTCGCCACGCAGAGGGTCTGCCCCATGCCGCGCCCGCGCACGACCGCGTCGCGAACCGAATAAGGGCGGCCTAACATTGCGGACGCATCCTCCAGACGCCCCTCGCGCACCGCGTACCGGATGCGGGTGCTGGATATCTCAAGCCCCTGATATTCGGCGTAAGGAACGACCACCACGCGGAAACCGTAAACGTGCCCGTACTGCGCAAGCCATTCAGGCGTGCCCGCGGCACGCCGTCCGAAACGCCAATTGGCACCGCACCGGATCTCGCTCAGCTTGGCCATCGCCGAACTCTTAGGCGGGCCTTGTGTCTCGCAGCGGGGCTTTCCGCACAACCAACGGATGAAGGTCTCGGGCTCCTGAACCGCAAGCTGGCGCGTGAATTCCAGCACGAGCACGCCGTCCACCCCCGTCCGTTCCAACAACCGCAAACGGTCTTCCAGCGTGCATAAGAGCGGCGGACATTTGGAAGGAGCCAACACCGCCAGCGGATGACGGTCGAAGGTGAGCACCCACGCCTCGCCGCCGACCTCCCGCGCCCGTTCGACGGTGCTGGACAACACGAGCTGGTGTCCTTTATGCACCCCGTCAAAGAAACCGGCGGCCAGAAAAACAGGCCCCCGGATCTTACGGAACTGTAAGGGTTGCGTGATGATTTTCATGCCGTCATCCCGGCAACGCGCTGAAGAGGGATCACCCGGGCCGCGAGTTGGTCCGGCGTCAGCCGCACGACCTCATCAAACGCCAAGGCGTCTTTTACGTCAAACGGACCAGACTGGGTGCGCCGCAACGCATCGAGACACGCGCCGCACCCAAGCGCCTGTCCCACATCATGCACCAGCGTGCGCACATAGGTGCCTTTGGTACACCGCACGTCGATCCCCACCAAGGGAGGTGCCCACTCCGTGACCGCGAACCGATAGATATGGACAAAACGGGGCTTGCGCTCAACCTCTTTCCCCTTGCGCGCGAGTTTGTACAGCGGCACCCCCTCTATCTTGACGGCCGAAACCATGGGCGGCGTCTGGAAGATATCCCCGACGAGAGCGGCTGCCTGCGCCTCCGTCTGCCCGCGCGTCACCTGTTCCCATGGCTTCTCCTCCAAGATCTCCCCGTCGCAGTCCTGCGAGGAGGTCGTGCGCCCCAAGCGCATGACGCCCGTGTACGCCTTGTCGACGCCCATGAGTTGTCCGGAAAGTTTTGTCCCTTTGCCGAGCAGGATCACGAGCAGACCGGTTGCGTTCGGATCCAGCGTGCCGCCATGCCCCACCTTTTCGATCCCGAACGTTCGACGGATCGCATGGACGATGTCGTGCGACGTGGGTCCCGCCGGCTTATCGACCAGCAGGATGCCATTGAAACACTCTGAAAGCGGAGGCGCGTTTACACAAACAGGCATCAGAACCTTCTCCTCAAAGGTGTCAAAGGGGTTCAGCCACAACCGGCGGGGTCACTGTCCCCAGTGTCGGCACTGTCCGCAGGTATGTCCAGACGGCTGAGCACGTGCAGAACGTGGTCCCCCTTCTCGATCGACCCGTCCAATTTGAACCGCAAACGCGGCGTGTATTTTAGCGTCAGATCGCGGTTAATGAGCGTCTGCAGTTCTTTGGCCTTGCTGATCAGCTTGCGCAACATGGCGCCACGCTCGGACTCATGTCCGAAAATTGAAACCCACACCGTGGCATCGCGAAGGTTGCGTGCGGCCTGAACCTTTGTAACCGTGATGGACGCCAAGTCGATCGGGTCGCCGACAAAAACCTTGTAAAACGCCTCGCCGATCTCACGGCGTAACAGCGCGTTGACGCGTTCAAGACGGTCAATAGACATAAGGCCTCCCCTCTACCCCGGCAGACGCACTCACAAGCTACGCGGCAACTCTTCGAGCACGAAACACTCGACCGTATCGCCTTCCTGAAACTCCTCAAATCCATCGAACAGGATGCCGCACTCTTGCGAGCCGGTCACTTCCGAAACGTCGTCCTGGAAGTGTTTCAGCGCGGAAAGCTTGCCTTCCCACACCTTCTCGCCCTTGCGCAAAACGCGGAACCGCCCATCCGAACGGAGCATGCCGTCAAGCATTTGACAGCCCGCCACACGCCCCGTCTTTCCGATATCGAAAATGGCACGGATTTCCGCGTGTCCCTTCACGATCTCTTTGTATTCCGGCGGCAACAGGTCGAGCATGCGCTGCTTCACGAAATCCATCAGCTCGTAAATGATGCGGAACGTACTGATCCGGATCGCGTTATGCCGCGCCTGCTGCTGTACCCCCGCATCGCAACCGACGTTGAAGCCCACTATCAGCGCATGTCCCGCCGTAGCCTTGTTGACGTCTGTAGCGGATACGTTTCCGATGGCTTCATGAATGATATTGAGCGTCACTTTCTCGCTCTTGATCTCTTTTAGCGCTTCGCAGATCGCTTCGGACGACCCCTGCGTGTCGGCTTTCACGATGACGGCCAACTCGCGCCTCAGGTTATCTTTCATCTGGGACATGAGCGCATCAAGAGAGGTCGCTTTGGAACTGGCCAATTCGATCTGCTTGCGCTCTTCCGCAGTCCGTTCGGCAAGCTCGCGGGCCCGCTTCTCATTCAGCATCACACGGATGGGTGCGCCGGCTTCCGGCACGCCCGAAAGCCCCATGCACTTCACCGCCGTGGCCGGGCCGGCGGATTTCACGCGGCACCCGCGGTCGTCGATCAAGCCGCGGACACGCCCGAAATGTTCGCCGCACAAAACGATATCGCCCACATTGAGCGTGCCGCCCGACACCAGCAAGGTGGCGGTCGGCCCTAACCCCTGCTCGAGCTGCGCCTCAACGACGAACCCGTCGGCACGCCGGTTCGGGTTGGCGCTCAACTCCAACATGTCGGCCTGCAAAAGAATCATCTCTAGCAGATGGTCGATCCCCTTTCCGGTCATCGCCGAAACCTCGGTGCAGATCACGTCGCCGCCCCACTCCTCCGGCGTCAGGCCTTCACCCTGCAGCATCTGACGGACGCGGTCGGGCTTGGCGGTCGGCAGGTCGCACTTGTTAATGGCCACCATGAGCTGCACGCCGGCCTGCTGCGCGGCCTTGATGGCCTCGCGCGTCTGCGGCATGATTCCGTCGTCTGCGGCAATGATGATGACGGCAATATCCGTCAGCATCGCGCCGCGGGCACGCATGGCCGAAAAGGCCGCGTGGCCGGGCGTATCGAGGAACGTGATCTTGCGGCCGTTGACCTCGACCGTATACGCGCCGATGTGTTGGGTGATCCCGCCCGCCTCGCCAGACACCACGCGCGTGTTGCGGATCCGGTCCATCAGCGAAGTCTTGCCGTGGTCAACATGACCGAGAAACGTCACCACCGGCGGCCGCGGCATAAGCTCTTCGGGCTTGTCGTCAGGAATCGCGTCGTCTGCGTCTTCGCTGCGCAACACCGGCTTGCGCTCAGTCGAACGTTTCGCCCGTTCGATATCGATCTTGAACCCATACTTCTCGGCAACCTTCTGCGCCACGTCGATCTCCACGCGCTGGTTAATCGACGCAAGGATGTTCAGTTGCATCAGATCGGCGATCAGACGGTTTGCGCGAATGCCTAATTTCTCGGCAAGGTCTTTCACAACCACGGCCCCGCGCAACAGGATAATGCGGTCCGGAGAAGGCGTCTGGTCCTGCGGTTGCGTGCGCGGCTCAGAACGCGCTTGCCTGTGATCGGGACGCTGACCGTACGGGGGCTGCGAACCGCGCACCGGCGGCCGGAGCGTGTCCTTATCGCGGCCTTTCTGGTTCTGCGCCCGAGCGGGTTTCGGAAGTTCCCGAGGGGTTTCTTTGGCGATGCGCTCAATGAACGGCGCCGCGAGCTGCTCCTCAGGTTCCAGATCCTCCTCCAGCACATAGTGCGCGGGTTTATGTTTTTGCGCCCCCTTCGGCGCGGCTGAGGCAGCGGCATGAGGTGTCCCGGCGACCGCCTCCGGAGCAACGCCGGCGGGCTTCACCGGCTGCGGCGGCACGGCAACGTCCGTCGGCGGGACACGCGCAGGCGCCTCCGGCGCGGCGCCCGCATCGCTTTTCGTCGTGACCGTCCGAACCGCCACCTCTGCCGGCACTATCCCTTTCGTCCGCGCATCCAGTTCCAGCGCGCGCGCTCGATTCGCTTCCAGCACTGCGCGATCCGCCTTGTCCTGTGCGGCCCGGCGCGATCGCTCAGTCGCCTCCTTTTCCGCCTTACGAGCAGCACGTTCGGCGGTTTCCCTTTCGATATCCTCAGAAGAGCGACTCAGGAAATGCTTTTGAAGGCGTTTCACCGCCTGCGCGTCAAGCCGCGACAGCGGCGAATAGGCTTCGATGCCTAGCGCGTCCGCCTGCTTGAGAACCTCCATGCTGGAGGTTTGCACCTTTTTCGCAAGTTCACATATTCTCATCATACTCGCTTACTCTCCCGCTTCGGCCACGCCGCTAGCCGCCTGGGCCGCCTCCCAGATTTTACGAACTGTCGCCTCATCAAGTCCCGTCACCTCCTGCAGATAGGGGATTTCCGCCTCGATGATGCCGTCTGTCGTCAGGAAGCCGTTTTCAACCAATGTGGCGGCAGTTTCCTCGCTGATCTCCAAAACCTCAGCCAATTTGGCAATCGCGGTTTCGCGCTGCTCCTCAAACGTGACCTCTTCCCCACTCTTCTGGATGTTCACACGCCATCCCGTGAGTTTGGAGGTGAGCCTCACGTTCTGGCCACGCTTGCCGATCGCCAAAGAAAGCTGATCCGGCGCAACGGTCACATGCACGGTACGCGCCTCGTCCGGGTCGATGACAATCCCCTCAAGCCGTGCGGGCGCCAACGCCTGGGCCACATACTGCTTAATGTCATCGCTCCACCGCACGATGTCAATCTTCTCTCCGTTCAGCTCGCGCACAATGTTCCGCACACGCACCCCGCGCAGCCCCACGCACGCGCCGACCGGGTCAACCTTCTCGTCCAATGTTTTGACGGCGATTTTGGAACGGAAACCCGGGTCACGCGCCACCCCCATCACCTCGACAATGCCGTTCGCGATCTCCGAGACCTCCAGCCGGAAAAGCGTCTTCACGAATTCGGGACAGGCACGCGACAACACGACCGCAGGGCCGTTCACACCCGATTGCACCCGGTAGACGTAAGCCCTGACACGGTCACCCACATTATACTCTTCCGTGGGGATACGCTCTTTGGCAGGCAAAATCGCCTCGGTTTTACCCAAGTCGATGATCAGATCGCGGTAAGAAACCTGCCGGATCGTGCCGTTCACAATATCGCCGATGCGATCCTTGTACTCGTCATACACGTTCTTGCGCTCGGCCTCGCGGATCTTCTGGAGGATCATCTGCCGCGCGGCCTGTGCCGCAATACGCCCCAGTTTGGCGGGCGGCACTTCAACCTCCAGGGTCTCGCCAGCTTTCACATCCGGCTTCAACGCTCGCGCCTTACGCAATGAAACAAACCCTGCCCCGGTGTCGTCATCCGAAACGACCACCCTGTCAAACGCCTTGATGGCTAATGTCTTACGGTCGATCTCGACGCGCAGGTCGTTGGGCACCTCCAAGCTTTTGCGGCCGGCCTGCTGGATCGCCGATTCGATCGCCTGGATAATGATCTCCCGGTTCACCCCGCGGTCACGCTCCAGATAACTGATAATCGAAAGCAACTCGTTGTTCATCGCCGCACCGCCTTCCGCTGCAAGGTTCCACCAACAAAAAAGAGCGGGGATACCCCCCCACCCTTTTATTTCAAAAAAGTTCTTGTATATTATCTTATATGGCAAGGGCTGTCAACGATCAAACCCGTAAAATACGGGCTCCCCTTTTGGATTTCCTTCCCCCCGATGATTGTGATACAAAAAAAACATGCGTATGGTTCTCCTAACAAGCGTAACGCTCCTTCTGGTTCTGCTCACCGCATGGCAGAGCCACCGTCTGACCTCAATCCGGCGCGCCGGGTTGCCGGAGGCTTACGTAGGCTTTTCGCCCGACGTTCCTCCCGCGCTGACCTTTGTGATGGCAGGCCTCGGCGGTTTCCGCGGTATCGTCTCGGAAGTGCTCTGGTTCCGCGTCAACCGGCTCCAAGAGGAAGGGCGTTACCTCGAACTCGTCCAGCTTGCCGACTGGATCACCCGGCTCGACCCCCATGCCGCCGAAGGGTGGGTTTATAATGCCTGGAACCTGGCCTATAACATCAGCATCATGATGATCCGTGACGAAGACCGGTTGCGCTGGGTGCAGAACGGGATCACGCTGCTGCGCGACGACGGCCTGCGCTTCAACCCCCGCGAAGCACGCCTCTACCGCGAACTGGCCTGGCTCTACCAGAACAAGATCGGCGACTCGCTCGATAGCGCCCACCTGACCTATAAAATCGACCTCGCCAAAGCCATGTCCCCGTTTGTGAACCCCGGTGGCACCGTCAACGCCTCTCCGGAAAACCGCGCCCGCCTTGCCGCCCTGCGCCTCGACGCAGACCGTATGGCTAACCTTGAACGCCGCTTCGGCCCGCTCGATTGGCGCCTTGCCGAGTCGCACGCCATCTATTGGGCAAGCCAAGGGCTGGAGTTCGCCACAGGCCCCGAGCGCCTCATGTGCCGCCGCGGCGTCTACCAGCCGCTCATCCTCAGTGTCTTCAAAGGCCGTTTCACGGGCGACCTCGGCCAAACGCGCTGGCAGACCGGTCAAAATCTCCCGCTTGCGACCGCCACCGCCGATTTTTTGGCCGAGACCCTGAACGAATTCCCTTCCCAGACACTAACCGATGTTTACTCGCGATATCTGTCTTTGGCGGTCAATCATCTGAGTCAGGCCGGAAGGCATGAGCCTGCCCGTGTTTTATACAACCGCCTGAGCGATATGCTGCCCGCAAACATCAAGCGCCCGACATTCGAAGAGGTCGCAAAAGGATGGGAACCTGAAAATGAACCATAACCCCAGCCCGGATGCACGGTGGGATTCAAGATAGGTGATGGTTAAGCGGCAGGGAGACGGGATCGGAAGCGCGCGGTGAGGGCGCAGGTGGCCGGTGCGAGAAAATTCGCTACTGACGGCTCGGCACTCATCATGATATGATTAAGCAGTATAACTAAGAGATCCCTTCCCGTTATGGAAGGCTAGTGCTGAACAAGTGTAAACGGAGTGAAGCATGCGTGCGAGATCTGTGAGAGGCGTTCTGGCGCTCTGGGCAACGGTGACGGTCGGTTTTTCGGCTTCGGCGGCGACGAACTTCTGGGATTTTGCCGCGGCGGGCGATTGCTCCACACCGGCGACGGCCGGTAATTGGTCGGACGTCAACTGCTGGACAAATGCCGCGGGCGAGCATCCGGCGACTGCCCCAAATGCCGCGGATGCGGCCGTCAGATTCAACCAGAATGCCGCGGGCGTGACCGGACCTTACTACGTGAAGTTCTCCGGCGCGACGACGGTCCATTCGATTCAGAGCGATTTAGGGCCTGACGTGTCACTCGGCAGCGCCAATCGGTTCGTCTTGATCGGTGATGAGACCTTGACCGTGGCCTATGGGGGTGCAAAACATATCGAGCATGTCATTTTTTACTGTCCGGTCCAGTATCCGGCTGCCGGTTGGGGCAATACAGAGGTCTTATGCGGTGAGCCGAATGCGGGCGCGTCGATCATCATCAATCAGAAACGTCTCGATTTCCGGTATGACCGGTTCGCGACCGCCGCGGGTGAGACGCGCACGGCGCAGGGAATCTATGCCGCGCGGCCTTCGTATGCGAACGTCTGGGTCTATGCGCCGGAGAGTTTGGCGGCGGATGCGGCATCGAACTGGAAACTCGTAAAAGGGTCGCCGTACGCGACGAAGGTCGGGGGTGATGCCCATGCGCTTCCGGTCGGCACGCCCGTTACGTCGTCCGCCGGGGGACTCGTCGCCAGCGGCACCTATCTGAAGCGCGTCTTCGACAGCTCGACCATCGAACTTTCCGCGCCTGCCGAGGACAATGCCGATTCCGCCGCGCTCGTTTTCGCCGCGTTCAGTCCGAAGCTGACGATGCCGATGGGCCGCTTCGTTCATTACAACAGCGAGTCCGGTTATGTGACGCTCTACGCCAACCAGTACGCGTCGGCGGACGCGCTCACGGTGAATCTCGCCCAGCTCGGTGACGACGGGAAGTATGCCTATCGGTATGGATTTGACACGACGGACGGATATTATCCCGGCAAGGTCGTTATCAGCAACGCCTGGCAGACCGGATACATCGTCAAGCTCTCCAACTGCCATCTTGAATTCGCGCAGCCGACGACAGCGGGGAAGAAGCCTGGGTTCCCTGCCTGCAATGAGGTGTGGGTCAATGTCGGCAAGATCGCGCGGCTCACCGTTCCCGGGGGAACCGACGCCGAGATCGCCTATCTGTCCGAACATTACGGTACGCTGGTGAAGGACGGCACGGGTTCGCTCAAGCTCGCGGCCACGAATTCGGTTACCACAAAATACACCGGGGCGATCACGCTTGAAGCCGGCACGCTGGAATTCGTCTCCGGCAGCTACATCTCGGCGGTGACCGTCTCGCCCGGCGCGGAACTGAAGCTCAACGGCGAGGTCTCGGGTTCCTCCGTGACGATGGCGTCCGGCGCGATCCTCTCGGGCGGCACGCTGACCGTCGATTCGATGGTGTCCATTCCCCCCGGCGTCATCTTCCGCGACGGCGCCTCCATTCGGGTGCGTGGCGGATCCGGCGAAGTCATCAATGAACTTCCGGAAGGCCGGGTCGTCGGCGATCCGGCCTTCTGGGTCGACTTCACCGATTCCTCGGCGATCGATTTCGTTCCGGAGACCGAGAACAAGGTGGCGAAGATCTACGATATCCGAGGACGGGACTCGAAATACATGACCGCGGCACCGACGGGGACGAAGTATCCGGTCTACGAGACGTTTACCGCGGCGCGGGGAACAATGGGCATGATGACCCAGCGCAATGGGGAGAACACCGTGGTTCTCGCCGAGACTTCCGCGCCGCTCTGGAGCAGTGCGATCACGAACATCCGAGCGGTGTTCATCGTCGAGTATCTGCAGGACAGTTCGCTTTCGGGCGGGCAGTTCCTTGGCTGGAGCGGATCAGGCATCGGCGATTTCATGCGCCCTGCTCAGCTGTACTGGTATGGACAGCTTTTCTATCCCTCCACTTCGCCGGATTACGTCAAGAACGCGCCGTGCTATATGAACGGAGTCCGGATCAATCCGCTCTCCCAAGGCTATCCTTACGCCAGCAGCGCTTCAGGCGGAGGTATCGCGATCCGGACGCCCGTGGTGGCGGAGCT
This sequence comes from Lentisphaerota bacterium, assembly GCA_022839525.1. Next base: position 13,975 of record JALHET010000023.1, on the reverse strand, counting down.
TCATCCGCTCGCGAACTGCAAGGCGGATAATTTCGGGTTTCACGGCGGGGCGATTTATCGCAACGGCAGCCAGGCGATCTGCGAGGCGATCATCTACACGAACGCGCTCACCGAGGCGGAGACGCTTGCCGTCCGCAGCTACCTGATGCGCAAGTGGATGAACTGCGAGCCGCAGTGGACGAAAGGGGCGACCGGCGGGACGATCGCTTCGGTCTCCGGGGATGCGGCGCTCAACCAGGCTGCCGGCGAGACGCTCGTCGTCGATTCGCTCGTCTCCGGTATGATCGAGAAGTCCGGTGCCGGTGAGTTGCTGATCGCCGATGCCGTGGCTCCGACCGCGTCCCTGAAGGTGAAGGGCGGCACGCTCACGATCAATTCCGATCCGCTGGCGGCGGATTCGCTCCCGACCGGTGCGGTGTTGCATATCGACGCGGGCGTGCTTTCGACGCTCACGACGAACGAAACCGGCGCGGTCTCGAACTGGAAGGACTGCCGGGACGGGGTGACGACCGGCCTCACGGCCGCTTACGGCAAGCCCCTGCTCACGACCGCCGCGGAACTCGGCGATAAACCGGTCGTCGATTTCGGCCCCGCCCGCACCAACCACAGCGCTACGCTTTCAACGCACATGCATCTCGGCTATGCCACCATGTCCTCGCGCGGACATTCGGTTGTGGGGCTTTTCGGCACCGCCAAGGGCGGCGGTCAGGTTGTCGGGGCCAGAAAGCCGGATGTCGATCAGGGGTATAACAGTGGTTACGGGCTGATGCGTGGCGGAAATAATCACGGGTTCAGTTATTCCGATCCGCTCATTTCCCAGAAACCAACCGTCTTCAGCACCTCCTATTGTCGTTCCAACAACTTCGTGACCGTCCGCAACGAGACCGCGATCGATGCGTTCGTGGACGGTTTTACCGGTGGCTGGGATACGCTCTCCCTGACGAGTTTCATCAACTTCGGCATCTCCGGTGTCGGCGGTACGCATTACTGCGAGTTCTCGGGCGGACAGGTCATCGCCGAGGCGATGTACTATCCGTACGGACTTTCCAATGTGCAGGCGGAACGTATCCGCGCGTATCTCGACAAGAAATGGCGCGGTACGTCGCGAGCCGGCTATCGCGAGGCGGTGGTCGGCGCGGTCGAAGTCGCGTCCGGGGCAACGATCCGGGTCACCAGTGGCGGGACGCTTACCTGTTCGTCCATTGCCGGCTCGGGTGCGGTCGAGGGTGATGTCGTCCTCGCCTCCGGTGGTATCATCGAAGCGGTTATCGCCGGCGACACCGTTTCCCGCACCGTGATCGACGGTGCCGCGACGCTGCCGCCGACGGTGACCGTGCGCGTGAGTGGCGATGTGCTGACGGCCACGCCGGGCTACTATACTGTGTTCGAAGCGGATGAACTCACCGGTGCGGATACGATCAACCTGATCGTCGACGGGGAGAGCACGCTCGTATTCACGGTTGCGAAGCGCGGCCATTCGATCAGCCTGACGATCAGCAAGGGCGGCACGGTTTTGAGCGTCCGGTAAACAGTTTAGACGAGGTTCTCCTGGTCGGGCTGACGTGCGCGAAGGCGCTGCGGATGCTGTCCCCGGCGGCAGTTCGTGGTACGGGTGGGGCGTTCTTGGGGCAGCTTTGGCTATACGCCGGGCGATCCGAGGACGCTGACCGCGTGCAAGCAGATGGGCGGGCGCGTCCTGCGTGTGTCGATCCGGCGGAACCGCCGCCCGCGGGCGAGAGTACGGCAACGGCGAACAAAATCAAGGAGAAGTAATCATTAAAAGGAGATTTGATATGCGATCAGGAAAATGCCTGGCCGTACGTGTGGCTTTTTGGGGTGTGATCGTTTGTTGCGGAGGGTTATTCAACATGGTGATGGCGCAGACTGGCGGTGCAGAGATTTCGCAGGCGCATGCGGTGTTGACTGTGGCGGAGGGCAAGCGCCTGATCGCCAAGGCAGTTGCTCAAATGCCTGTGGTCCAGCGTGCGCTGGCCAATGGTATGGTCGTCATTTGCAAGGGTACGACCAACACGTATGTGGCGGAGGAACTGCTGGGCAAAAAGATTGCCAGCGGTGATTTCGTGCTCGGCAACGTGACCCCGGCCAAGGGCGGTGCGGTCTTGACGGCGAAAAGTAAAATGCCGGAGGTTGTGCTGGTCAAAGGCAAGCACCAGCCGGGGATGAGTCTGGACGAGGCCCTGTCAAAACTGCAAGCCGGAGACGTGATCATAAAAGGCGGCAACATGCTGGACTACCATAACAAGACGGTCGGTGTGTGGATCGGCAGCCAGACTGGCGGTACGACCGGCAAGATCGTGCCGCTGGCAGTAGCGCGCAAGGCTCATCTGGTGATACCGATCGGCCTCGAAAAACAGGTCGCCGGACTGGGTACGGAAATTGTGGACACGATCAACGAACCAGTCAGCTCGATCACGCAGTTGCCTTCGATGTGGCTGTTGCGAGGGCAGATCGTCACTGAGATCGAAGCGTTGGACATTTTGGCGGATGTGCGGGCTTTTCAGGCTTCGGCGGGAGGCATAGGCGGCGCGGAGGGCGCCAGTTGGCTGGTCTGGCGCGGCAACGGGTTAAATGTCCGTAAGGCACTGGACATTGTCGAGGGGGTTCAGGGCGAACGTCCGTTCGTTGGGAGGGATTGAAACAGGCATGCGGCCAGATGTTTTCCTTCCTTTTTGCCGTAACGTTATTTTTATTTTCACTCGTGAACAAACAACGGATAGAGAAATACGGTTTCCGGCTGGTTGAACAGATAGACGAAACCAGCAAAACCGTTGTTTGGAAAGCGGTTCAAAAGGCACTCGACCGGACAGTCGTCCTCCGCATTCTGAAAGAAGAAGAGGCTGGCAACCCTGCCGAGGTTAAACATTTCCTCGCGCTCGCCCGCAAGTTCGCCCGCATCAAGAGCGATTCCCTGCATTATGTGGTCATGGAACACGTCGAAGGCCCCACGTTGGAGGAGCATGTCACCCGGCAGGGTCCTTTACCCGTTGAACACGCGCTAAGGATTGCGGCCTCGCTGGTCGTAAGCCTTGATCAGTTATGGGCGACCGCACAGATCGTCCACCGCAACCTGAAAAGTTCAACGATCCGGCTCGACCGGCGCGGCGTCGCAAAAATCACCGAGTTCAGCCTGGCGATCGAGGCGGGGCCGGAGGTCAATGCCACCGCGATGGATGACGGCCTGATTGTCGGCACCCCTTGTTTCCTTTCACCGGAACAGGCACTGGGCTCGCATCAGCTCACCACACAGTCGGACATGTACGCCTTGGGCATCGTGCTGTATCATCTGGTCACCGGCATCGTGCCCTTTGAAGACCTGGATGTCGTATCGATCCTCGCCGCGCACATCAAGCAACAGATCCCCCCGCCCCACCGTGTGCGGCGGGATATCCCGGTTGCCTTTTCCTGGTTCATCCACCGGCTCATGATGAAGGATGCCGGTAACCGGTATTCGACGTGGGATGACGTTTTGCTCGATATCCGTCATCTGCTCAACGGTTCAACGCCCTCGTGTGTATGCCCCGAGGAAGAAGCGCTCAGCACTATTGCGGCCGATTTTTCCGCCGACCCGGATGGGGATGTTCCGCACAGCAGTGGGGATAACAAAGCCCTTCGTGTCCGGTTGAAACGCAAAGCCAAGAACGGTGATATCGCCGCCTTCCAGTCTAAAACTATTATCGACGAACATGCGGATGATATCCGGAGGGAAAACCTCACCTTCATGCGGGTCTGCTGGGGTATTCTTGCCGCATGGCTGGCACTGGTTTTCTGGTTTCGGGCCATCTATCAGGCCGCCCCCCTATACGCCGAACCACCCCTGTCCTCCTCTCAACCCACCGACGCGGCCCCACCGCCACCCGACCCGTCTGAGGCCGCCGGGCTTTTACCGGAAGAGCGTGCCACGCCCGAGTCTCCACCGCCTATCCCCATGCCGGACAGCACGCTGAACCGTCCGAACGTCCAGCCAGCCGTCCAGCCAAACCTCCCCGCCCCCATACCCAACGAAACACCTGCCCCCCCGCCAGCAGGTATTCCAGCCCTTTTGAAAACGAGCCTTGCCCGTGCTTTTGCAAAGGGCGATCTTGCCGCCGCACGGCAACTGGTTCAGTCGACACCCGAGGATTTCCAAGAGAAGAGAGCACTGGAGACGCTGGTCAGCCAAATCCCTGACCCCGACAACCTTGTTGCGGAATATCTGAAAACATGGATCGGCAAACCGCTTGTCTTCGATCACAATGGAAAACAGCGCACGGTCATACCCCGTGCCGTCGCGGACGGTGTCATCCACATTGAGGCCAATGGGCGTGGCGCCGAGTTCCCAATCAGCAAACTCACCCCCGATGCGAAGCTGAGCTGGATGGAAATCCCGAGAGACGCGGCGAGGCTCGCAGCCTATTGCCTGACGCTCATGCACTCCTCGCGCCGCGCGGAAATTTCCGCCCGTGCCGCAGACTGCCCCCTGCTCGCCCCCATCCTGACCGAGGCCGCCGACTGCGCGCGGGAACCTGCGCCTATGTCCCCCGTTGAATAACCGCAGCCTCTTTCAATGCGTCGAACGCCGCGTAGAGAGCCTCCTGATATGCCTGCTCAAACAGGATGCCGGACAAATGTTCCTTCGCATCCTTGAACTCGATCACGCTGGGTTCTTCCCTCGCCAGCAGCCGGAACAGGTGAAGACTCCTACCCTCAAGTTCGATGACATCGCTCACCTCTTCCGGCTTGAGCGCGAAAAGCTTTTCCCCGATTTCCTCCGGGACATCATCGCGTGACACCGTCGGAAACACCCCCTGATCGCGCTGGAAAGATTCCGAATATGCGGCCACGGCTTCGGCCCAACTGATCCGATGCCCGTCGATCTCCGCTTTTATGCGCAACAGATCCAGAAAGGCATCCGCTTTGTTCCCGATATCCACAAACCGGCAAATGTGCGACAGCCGCAACGTTTCGGGAACCACAAACCGTTCACGATTCGCATCATAATACGCACGGATCGCATCCTCGCCGGGCTGTTTCACCCCTTTACGGATTTCCTTGAGCATCCGCCTCTGCTGCAATACTTCGCGCCCCAAGGTCAACCGCTCCTCCTGAGAAAGCGCCTCGTAACGTTTTGCGTTCTCATCCAAATACTTCTGTACGCGCTCATCGGATGGCAGGGGCTGCGTCGTTCGGGCAGCTTGACGAAACAGCTCAGCCTCGATCAAATCTTCAACCGCCCACTCGCGCAATTGGCTTTCATCCGGCTCGCCGCCGTTGCCTTGCACATAGGACGTGTATTCGGGACGCAAAAGCGCCATTTCCTCCAAAATTTTCGCCTCAGGAATCTCGATCCCGTTCACTGTCACTGCCATAACATTTTCTCCATCCCCATCCGATTTACGTGTGTTTTTCAAAGGAAAAACCGCACGATGGGACAAGAGTTTCGCATAGACCCTTGCCGCGCGTCAAACCCCTTGTCGCGAAAGACAGACACAGGAGCTTAAAAACGGCTTTTCAGGCATGCGTCAAAAGCGCATAATCAAAGTCATGATGAAAAGCATGTCGATCTGTTCCCGTGTCACGCTCTGCCTGTTCGCCGTTTCGTCCACACCGCGCGTTTGCGCGGAAACGAGAATCTGGCTCGACGAGATGGACCTAACCAACATGAGCTGTGGCTGGGAAACACCCCGCACCAATGCCGCCGTGGGCGGTAATCCCTTGAAAGTGGGACGGAAGAAGTTTGCCCGTGGCGTCGGCACCCACGCGGAAAGCTGGTTCGCCCTTGAAACAGGTGGCAACGCGATTTCCTTCGAGGCCCATGTGGGCGTTGACGACGAAGAGCTGATCCGCGGAAAAGGCTCGGTCATATTCCGCGTCTATGCCGACCAAAAAACCGTTGCCGATTCGGGAATCATCCGGGCGCGACAGCCTCCAAAGCGGATACACGCCGACCTCACTGGCGCCCGGCAGGTGATCCTCCACGTCTCAGACGCGGGGGACAACGATTCGTTCGACCACGCGGATTGGTGTGACGCCTTTTTCGTTGTTAAGAAGGGAGCCACACTAAAGCCGTGGACGCTGCCGCTCACCGAGCAGATGGGCATCCTGACCCCGCCCGCCCCCAAAGAGCCGCGCATCAACGGCGCGCGCGTTTACGGTGCGCGCCCCGGAAGTCCCGTGCTCTTCACCATCCCCGCGACCGGTGAAGAGCCCCTCACATACCGGGCGAAAAATCTTCCGAAAGGGTTGTCTCTCGATGCGGACACCGGTATCATCACCGGTGCGGTTGAGAACCCCGGCTCCTACAACGTCACCCTGATTGCCGAGAACGCCAAGGGTAAAACCGAACGCGGCTGGCGCCTGGAACTCGGCGACCGGATCGCCCTCACGCCTCCCATGGGCTGGAACTCGTGGAACTGCTTTGCCCACGCTGTCTCGGACGTGAAGATCCGCCAGGCCGCAGACGCCATGGTAAACAACGGCCTGATCCGGCACGGCTGGTCCTATATCAATATCGACGACTACTGGCAAACAAATCCCGGCGAGCGGAACGATGCCACTCTCATGGGACAGGCACGCGACGCGGCCGGACGCATCCTGCCCAACAAACGCTTCCCGGACATGAAAGTTTTGGCCGACTATGTTCACCGTCAAGGCCTCAAGATCGGCATTTACTCTTCGCCCGGCCCGCTCACCTGCGGAGGCTGCGTGGGCAGTTGGCAACACGAGGCACTCGACGCCCAAACGTATGCTGAGTGGGGGGTTGACTACCTGAAATACGACTGGTGCAGTTATGCGCAGATCTCCGGCGGCGAGACGCTGAAAGAGCTGATGCGCCCTTACCTTCTCATGACCGAAGCGCTCCGTGCCCAAAAACGTGACATCGTACACAGCCTCTGCCAGTATGGTATGGGCAACGTCTCCACGTGGGGCGGCAAAGCCGGCGGACAGTGCTGGCGCACCACCGGCGATATCACCGATACATGGGAAAGCATGAGCAAAATCGCCGACGCGCAAGACGGTCTCGAACTCTTTGCGGCCCCCGGCAACTGGAACGACCCCGACATGCTGGTCGTCGGCAAGGTCGGCTGGGGCAACCCCCATCCCACGCACCTCACACCGAACGAGCAGTACACCCACATGTCGCTC
>JALHET010000023.1:0-6811 GCA_022839525.1 Lentisphaerota bacterium | reverse complement strand
ACCCAGCTCGACGCCTTTACCCTCAATCTGCTGACCAACGACGAGGTGTTGGAGGTCAACCAGGATCCCCTCGGCCAACAGGCGGCGCGCGTGCAACGGACCGACTCTCAGGAAATTTGGGCCAAACGGATGGAAGACGGTAGCATCGCCGCCGGGCTTTTCAACCGAAGCCTCCTGACCCGCCCGGTGACGCTGGAGTTTGACGCCTTACGCCTCACCGGAAAACAGCGCGTGCGCGACTTGTGGCGGCAAAAGGACATGGGTACAGCCCGTGGCCGCTTCACGGCGGAAATACCCGGACACGGTGTGCTGCTGATCCGGATCAGAAACGTGAAAGAGCCATGAATGAGCCGGATGGGAAGGTTCATGGCCAGTACAGCGGGACGTTCCGGACCGCTGGGTGCCGGTTAGTCATAAAGCTGTTAGTTTAATGCCACATACCGTGCGAGCGCTTCAATCGCGCCATTCACCGTGGCGTCGGACGCGATGACATTCGCTTCACGCCCAAATGCGGCGAGTGCATCCGATGTGGGCTTGCCGATGGTCACCACGGCCTTGCCGTCCAGTACTTCTTCCGGGAACTGCGCCATAAAGACTTCAACCGCCGAAGCACTTGCGAAGAAAACGGCGTCGAAATCCGGCGGTTTCTCATACGTCACGGGTTCGTTGATATAAAGCTGCACATCATCAACCGCCGCGCCCTTCTGCCGCAGCACCTCCGACAACAGAGGGCCTGCCTTTTCGGAGCGCAACCGCAGCACACGCTTTCCCACAAAATCGGCCGTGCGCAACAGCTCCGTCAACCCCTTTGCGCTGTAGTCCATCGGTGGCGTCAGATCAGGGATGAACCCGTAACTCTTGAACGCGGCAGCACTGCCCGGGCCGCACGCCATGAGCTTGGGCAGCGTGCGCAAATCGCACACCTGTTTACGGACCATCGTCATGAAAAAATGCACTGCGGAAGGCGATGTCAACGCAAGCCAGTCGTACGAGGCAACCCGCGAGACGGCCTCCCCGGCCTCCGTGCAAGGCGTCAGCCGGATCAACGGGCGCAGCAGCGGAACCCCGCCGAAGTCGAACACGCGCAACGCCGCTTTTTCCAAAAGCGCTTCGCTGCACGTTATCAGCACGCGGCAACCGCGCAACGCGCCGGTATCGCGTCGGTACAGCCGCGCCGCCGCCGCGCCGATCACCAGCAGTCCAGGCGCGCCGGTATCAAACGAGGCCGCGCTCCCGTCGCGAAGCCCCCCGAGATCCGTGCGGAAAACCGTCTCGCCGTCCGAGCCCGCGTTGAACACGATCGCCGCAGGCGTGGATGTCTCCCATCCTTCGTCGAGCAACTGCCGCGCGGTTTCATCCGCGACTTTGACGGACATGAAGAGCACCAGCGGCAGGCGTTTGCGCACGTCGAACGACACCCCGGCCACCGCGCCGCCTTCGGCACGCGGGGTCAGCGCCGTGAACCCGAGCGACACGCCGCGCCGGGTCAGCAACATTCCGGTGCCGGTCGTGGCCACAGTCAGCGCGCTCACGCCGGCCCGCACGCGGTACGGCAACGCGAGCCGGTCCAACTCGTCGGTCTCCTCCGCCAACCGCCCGAACAGCCCCGGATCGCCTCCTTTGAGCCGTACCACGCGCTTGCCCTGACGCGCATACCGCGCAATCAGCGAGGTGATCTCCGTCTGAGTCACCGTATGGTCGCCGCACCGTTTCCCAACGAATACACGCTCGGCATGCGCCGGGAGGAACGACAACAGCGTGCCATCCATCAGCACATCGTAGAGGCACACATCGGCCTGACGCAAATCCTGGATGCCGCCCCAGGTGCAAAAATCGGCTGACCCCACCCCCGCGCCGACAAAACGCACGGCCTTCACAAAACAGGACCGAAGCCTCGTCCAAACCGGGTCACCTAAACGGAACGTGACCGCAAGATAACCCTGCCCGGCCGGCACGGCCAGTTCCGAAAGGGGCACCCATTTCGAAATGCGTTCCCCCATTCCTAAGCGGTTGAGCGCCGCGCCCGCCATCAGGATCGCGTCGTAACCGCCCGCGTCGAGTTGTTCCAATCGCGACAGGATACTGCCGCGGATCGGTTTCAGCACAGCCTGCGGGAAGCGCGTCCGCGCATAGGCTTCACGCCGCTCGCTGCTCACGCCGATCACCGGCGCGACCGGGAGGTTTTCCAAGGCTTTCCCGGGCGGAAGGATCCACGCGTCGCGGGGCTCCTCGCGCCACGGCAGCCAGAACCAGTCGAGCCCGGCGGGAACAGGGTCAGGCAGATCTTTGGCGCTGTGTACCGCAATGTCGATACGTCCCCCACGCAATGCGTCATCCAGATCGCGCGTGAAAAAATCGGCTGGGCTGACGCGCAGGTCGGCCGTCAGATCGCGGTCGCCGGGTGTCGTGACAGAAACCCTCTCAAAGCCGATGTCAGGGAAAAGCGCAGACAGCTTGTCTAGGGCGTCTTGCGTCTGCACAAGAGCCAAACGGCTCTCCCGCGTCCCGGCCTTGAAAATCCTTTTCCCCATACTTACGTTTCCTGTTGCGGCAATTGGCCTTGGATGCTCTGCCGCATCCGTTCGTAGATGTCGCGGTGGTTGTTCAAAATCGCGCCGCATGCCTTCAGCACCTGATCCAGCGTGCCGTTGGCCGTCCGGTACCAACGCTTGAGCACATCCAAATCCGCTACGCGCACGGCTCCGCCACATGTGTCGAACGCCGGATCGATATTGCGCGGCATGCCGAGGTCGATCATGACGACCCCTCGGGGGTTCAGAAGTCCATGATGACCCGCCCAAGACACAACCGGCTTCTGCACGTCCACCGCACTCACGATCACATCCGCCCCGGGCAGGATGCGCCCCAAAGCGTCCAATTGAACCAGATCGATTTGCCGCGCCTCTTCCGCGCCCAGAACAGGCGCGTTCCGGTGATAGACCCAAATCCCCACAGTCCCAGTGCCGATCACCACAACGCGGCATGAAGCCAGCCCCAAAATCTCGGTATCGAGATAACGCAAACCGATCTCTTCGATCTCCGCAATGTCCAACAGAGGCTCGACCTCATGGCGGATATCTTTTGAAACATGCAAGGCCGCATCACACAGCTCCCGGATGACCGCGCCCGCCCAGCCAAGCGTGACCGCCTCGTCAACCGCGTCTTTCAACTGCGAGACCACATGAAATTCTCCCGGCATCTGAGAGTCCATCCCCGCCGCCACGAGGCAGAGATGCGAGAACGCTTCAAACCCGTGTTTCATGTAATATTGTTCCGGCTCCAACTGGTCGAACCGCAACAACCGGCGCAGAATACCGCACGCTCCAGCCTTTTTCGAAATAGCCGCAACCACCTCGATACGGTTGCATGTGTTGAGAATGAAAAACTCGTGGACGCCCCACACCTGCCGGATCATTTCCCCGATCGCCTCGCGCTCTCGCAGCAACAAGTGAAACGGAGCACGTTCTTCAGCCGTCAGATGTTCGTGGCTGGTTCCCAGCACCAGCAGATCGGAACTCTCGATCGAATCGAGATGCTTACGCAGGTTGTCTTTGATGAGCCGCGACTGGCGGCAGGATTTTCCGCTCGTTGAAACCGCGATCAGCACATCGCCCGTGCGGATGATTGCGGGTGTTACAAAATCCCCGTCCGGCCAATTACCGTCCGCGCAGCAGCACGGGATCCTGACAGCCTTAGCGACATCCAAAACATGCCGGTTCACATGCTTGTCATCCGTACAGGCGAAAACCAGCGCGCACCCGGTCACATCGGCATCTTCGAATGCGCGCGCGTCATGCCGGATACGCCCCGTCTGAGCCAGCAACGCCAACTCGCCCACGCAATCCGGACAAACCAACCTGACCTTTGCCCCGGAGTCCAAAAGCAACTCGACTTTCCGTTGCCCGACACGCCCCCCCCCTACGACAAGCACACGGCGCCCCTCGAGCATCGCATTGATCGGAAATGTTTTTCTTACAGGTCTTGTATCGCTCATAAAGGTGGTCAAACGTATCACATTTGGAGCCCTTTTGCCACACCAACGCATATGAAACCGGCTTACCTAATTTGTCATTGCCGAGGAAGGCACAAGGGGGCACAATACGATTATGTTTCTTGAGACCACCGATATGACGCAACTCTTCTTCCAAGCTCTCGCAGGCCTTATTCTGCTCGCCGGCGCCACCATTGATCTCTATCTGTGTTTGCGCGTGCAGACCCGCCGGCTGGTGCCATACCTCGGCGCGTGCACCCGCTTAACACAAGGCCCGTTCACCGTTTTCCATGCGGGCCTGGTCCTGTCCGCCACGATCCTGTTCGCGTTACCGGCCATTTTCCAGTCCCACACCTCCGGCACTCCTAAAGAAAGCGCCCTGATTCTCAGCCCCCTGCTCTATGCGGTCATGGGGCTTTTGGTCACCACCCTCTGCCTCACCTACTCGAACGTCTCAGTGAGTCAGGCCTTCTTTTCGCGGTCCTGTACCGCACGGAAGGCGCTCGGGAAAGGCCTGTTTTACGGACTGGCCGTCATTCCGCCCGTGGTGGTGCTCTCCATGACGATAACGGCTCACTCACCCTCGGCACGCGCATGTTCATGATGGCGGCGGCAGTCGTGATTGCGCCCGTGGTGGAAGAGTTGCTTTTCCGCGGCATCCTCTTTACAGCGGTCCTGAAATCCCGGCCATTTTTCCCTGCCGCGCTACTGGTCGGCCTTTATTTCGCGCTCGTCCATTTCCACGCGCTGTCGTTTTTACCGCTGCTCGTGCTAAGCATTGCTTTCTCCGCAGGGTACGCCTCCACCGGCTCAATCCTAACCCCCATCGCCATGCATGCGCTTTTCAACCTCACCAGCGTCTTCTTTTACCTCGCCGACAGATAACATCCCGGCCCCCGCCGCTATTTGCGCGGCAGACAGTCCGCGCCTTTTGGCTTCGCGCCTGAACCGTTCTTTGCAGCCCACTGGGCCTGACGCGCCACGCCCATCATGATGGCCACATCGTCTTCCGAATAAACGCCGCGGGAAAAAATGCGCTGCACACCCTGCATCATGTGATCGGCTTTATCCTCTTTCATAAACCCGATGAGCAACAGCATGTCCCGCCACAGTGCCGTCAGTTTCAGCTTGTGCGCGGCAATGGCCGGAAGCGATTTCTCGACAGGCGGCTCGTATGTTCCGAGTGCCCCGTAAAGTTCATAACAGCAAATCAGAACCGCCTGTGAGAGGTTCAGTGACGTGTACGCCGGTTGCACGGGTATGCGGATCAGGTGCGTACACAAACCGATCTCGTCATTGGACAACCCTTTATCCTCACGCCCAAAAACCAGTGCCACCTTCCCGTTTCCGGCCAACCTTAACAGTTCGGGCGCCCATTCCCGTGGCGTCTTCACATGCTGCCGGTACAATCCCCCACGAGCCGTCGTGCCCGCCACAAAGGCGCAATCGCTCACCGCCTCCTCAAGGGTTGCGGTCACGCGCCGGGCTTCCAGAATGTCGTCCGCATGGACGGCCATCCGCACCGCATCGTCCCAGTTGTCACAGAGTTGCGGTTCAGCCAACACCAAATCGCGGATACCCATATTCGACATGGCGCGGCACACTGAACCCACATTCCCGCTATACAGCGTGCCAACCAGTACAATCCGTATATTCTTCAACACATCCGTCATGCCCTTTGTCCTTCTGACCTCTTCACGATACACCATCGCAACTCCCGGTGCGACAGGAAAAATCATGCCGGAAAACAGCGCGGAAACACCGGCGACCATTTTTTTCGCGCTTTGACTCGACTAACCGCCCGGATATTGGCATCCTATAAGCCCGGTTGCGTGCATTGCCCCGTCAACGAGTTGGCTCGTTCTGGCGCGGCGTGCGCATAAGTCCGAAAAGGCAGGTTCCCTCTTATGCGGCGTAATGACATCGAGAAGGTGCTCATCATCGGTTCAGGCCCCATCGTTATCGGTCAGGCTTGCGAATTTGATTATTCAGGAACCCAGGCGTGCAAAGCGTTGCGCGAGTGCGGATATAAAATCGTGCTGGTTAACTCTAACCCCGCCACCATTATGACCGACCCGGTCATGGCGGACGCGACCTACATCGAACCGCTCAACGCGGAGCGCATCGAGCAAATCATCGCCAAGGAGCGCCCCGACGCACTGTTGCCCAACCTCGGCGGCCAGACGGGGCTTAACCTCGCCATCGAACTCGCCAAAAAGGGCATTCTCGACAAGTACGGTGTCAAGGTCATCGGGGTCAACCTCGACGCCATCGAGCGGGGCGAGGATCGTCAGGTCTTTAAAGACACCATGACCAAGCTCGGCATCGAGATGCCCAAAAGCGAGATCACCTACACACTCGAACACGCCGAGAAAATCGCGGCGGCACTCGGTTACCCGGTGGTCGTGCGTCCAGCCTACACCATGGGCGGCACCGGAGGCGGCCTCGTTTACAACGTCGAAGAACTGCGCGCCATCGTCAACCGCGGCCTCGATGCCTCGCTCACCCGCCAGTGCCTGATCGAGGAGTCGGTGGCGGGATGGGAGGAACTGGAAGTCGAAGTGGTCCGCGATTCTAAAAACCAGATGATCGCGGTCTGCTTCATCGAGAACATCGACCCCATGGGCGTCCACACCGGCGACTCGTTCTGTTCCGCGCCGATGCTGACCATCGACAAATCGGTTCAGGATCGTTTACAGGAGTATGCTTTCCGCATTGTGGAGGCGATCGGCGTGATCGGCGGCACCAATGTACAGTTCGCGCACGACCCGAAATCCGGGCGCATCGTGATCATCGAGATCAACCCGCGCACCTCGCGGT
>JALHET010000298.1 GCA_022839525.1 Lentisphaerota bacterium | reverse complement strand
GAGACGGACGCGACCCGGCGGGAGAACGCCCGCCGCCTCGGCTGGCACGGCCAGTACATGGCGCGCTGCTGCCTCACGGCGCGTAACGTCAAGGCGGCCGTGATCGCCGAACGCGCGAAAGACCGCGCGAAGGTAGTGGAGATCGCCCGCGCCGAATACGCGAACGCGAAGGCCGCGCTCACGCTTATGCGCGCCGATTCACGTCTCGGCTGGGAGCCCACGATGCTCTACCGCGGCGGCCCCGACATGATCGACTGGAAACTCCGCTACATGGAAGAACGTTACGGCATCGGCGACAAGTAAAGAAGGTATCTTATGGCTTGCCGCTTCCCCCGCGCACGGAAAAACCGGACTTCAAGGCATCCATGGCGCTAAGGCTGTGCCTTTCAAGCATCGACGAACAATTAAGGAGCTATAAACATGCGTACCGTCAACAGAAGAGACTTCATCGGCTATTCCCTCGCCGCAGGCGGAGCACTCGGATTCCCTGCGATCGTGCGGGGCCAAAACCTCAACTCGAAACTCCACCACGCCTGCATCGGCGCGCACGGAAAAGGGATGGACGACTGGAAGAGCTTTATGACCCACGAGAAAGTCGAAATCTGTGCGGCGTGCGACGTGGATCTCAAGTGCCTACGGCCGATCCAACAGCAGTTTCCGGGCATCCGCGTTTACCAGAACTGGCGGGAGCTTCTGGAGAAGGAAGGCGGCAACATCGATTCGGTGAACGTGTCCACGCCGGATCACATGCACACGATCATCGCGGTGAACGCGATGCGGCGCGGCAAGCACGTCTACTGCCAGAAGCCGCTCTGCCGAGGATTGAACGAATCAAAACTGCTTTTCGAGGTGGCAAAGAAGGCCGGCGTGGTGACGGAAATTGGCGCGCAGGTGACGGGGGACGGCGGAGACCGGGCCGCGGTAGCGTGGCTCAAGACCGGCGTGATCGGCCCGATCGAGAACGTGTACATGTTCCTGAACCTGAAGGGGCACTACCGCGTGCCGCGCTACGACGTGCCAAAGGGAGCTGACCCGGTTCCAAAGAATCTGGACTGGGAGAAGTGGCTCGGCACGGCGCCGGTACGCGAATTTAAGAGCGGGATCTATCATCCGGGACACTGGCGGAGGTGGCGTGATTTCGGTTCGAGCTCGATGGGCGATAACGGGTTGCACCTGATGAGCGCGACGTGGCTCGGGATGGAACTCGGGCCAGACGTGGCGCCGATCAGCGTGTTCGGCGAAAGTGACCCGAACTGGATGGGGTTTTCGGACGAGCGGAAGCGCCAGATCTGGCCGGTGGGCAACCATGTGGTCTGGACGTTCCCTGGCGTGAAGGCGTCCGGTGGCAAGCCGTTCAAGATGGAGTGGTTCGACGGCATCCCCGAGGAGAACCCGCCCGCGAACCTCCTGCCGCCTGCCGCATGCACGGAAGTGGCGAAGAAACTCGGCATGAAGGGCGCGCCCACTTGCGGAAAGATCATCAAAGGCCGCGACGGATGGATGGTGCTTCCACACTGCGTCATGCCCGTGGTGCTGATGAACGACGGGGCGCGCATTAAAACGGGTCCGAAAATCACGCGCGGGCCGGGACACTACCACGACTTCATCAACCACTGTCTGGACGGTTCGCGCGGCGCGCTCGATTTCGTGGCACTCGGAACGGCGATGCAGGACGCGCTTCTCATGGGCAACGCATCCGAACTCGTGCCGGGCGTGGAACTCAAGTGGGACGCGGTGAAGCGCGTCTTCTCGAATTCCGCCGAGGCGACGGCCGTGCTTTATCCGCGCTACCGGAACGGCTGGGAACTCGAAGGTCTCGGGGCGTAAACGCATTCAAAAAGGAAGAAGGAACATGAGACCGGTTTGCTGGCTGGCGGTGTGCGTGTTGGCGGTGTGCGTTTGCGCACAGGAGGTTCCGGGAAAGACGGCGTGGGAGGCTGGCAAGCGCGCGGAAACGCTCGATTGGTTCCGCCGTGAAATGTTTGGCTACGCGCCGCCACGGCCTGCGGACGAGAAATTCGACGACGAAGGCGTTTCCTTCGCGGGCGGGAAAATCAAGATCCGCATCCACCGCGCCCTGCCGAAGGGCGCGTGCGAGGAGAATCCCGCGCCGGTGTTTCTGCTGCTGGATCACTACAACGGCGCGGAACGAAAGGACGGCCTATGGCATCGTCCGGGCACGCCCACGAACTCGATCACGGCGCACGGGTACGCCTACGTGAACGTCAACGTGAACGACGTGGCGCTCAACTGCTACGACGACAGGTGGTCCAACAAGGTGCACGCGGTCTACGGCGGCGGCAAACCCGATTCCTGGGGTACGCTCTCCGCGTGGGCGTGGGGCGTGTCGCGCGTGATGGACTGGATCGAGCAGCGTCCTGAACTGGACGCGACGCGCGTGGCGGTGGTGGGCCACAGCCGCGGCGGCAAAGCGGCGCTTTGGGCTGCGGCACAGGACGAGCGCATCGCGATGGCGGTGCCGAACGGCTCGGGCACGGGCGGCGCGAGGCTGATGGACATGAACCTGCCGAAGGCCGAACCGCTCGACTGGATGCTGGACCATTCCATCAAGTTCTGGTTCTGCCCGAACTTCCAGAAGTACAGGGGTAGATCGCGCGACCTGCCGCACGACGCGGACGATCTCATCCGGCTCGTGTGTCCGCGGCTCGTTTACGTGGGAAGCGGATCGAAGGACGACTGGGCCGGCCCGCGCGGCGAGTTCGAAGCGGCGAAGCGTGCGAGCGATCTCTGGCGCGCCTACGGCGGGAAGGGGCTGGCGCTCGCCGAATTCCCGGAGCCGGGTTCATGGTCGAACGAAGGCCGCGTGGGCTACATGCTTCACGACGGCCCCCACCAGCTCACGGCGTGGAACTGGGAGCGGCTTCTCGACTTCGCAGACACGCACATGAAGAGCCACGGGGCGATCGGTCCTTACGGCAACGCGGACG
>JALHET010000297.1 GCA_022839525.1 Lentisphaerota bacterium | reverse complement strand
TGCAGACGCGTATCCGTTTACGGCTCCGGTGTCGCCGATTGATCCAACCACGTATGTTCTGGAACTGTTCCACGGGCCGACCTGCGCATTCAAGGATTTCGGCGCCCGCTTTATGGCCCGCATGATGGCGTATTTCAACAAGGGCGAAGACAAGATGCTGCATATTCTTGTTGCAACCTCCGGCGATACCGGCAGCGCGGTTGGCAGCGCCTTCCACAATGTGCCGGGCATCGATGTAACGATCCTGTATCCCGCCGGCAAGATTTCCCTGATTCAGGAAAAGCAGCTTTCCACCTTCGACGGCAACGTCCGCGCGATTTCCGTTGCGGGAACCTTTGATGACTGCCAGAAGCTCGTCAAGACTGCCTTTACCGACGAAACCCTCCGTGCCAAACTCCGTCTTTCCTCTGCGAATTCCATAAACATCTCGCGTCTTCTGCCGCAATCTTTCTATTATATCTACGGCTCCCTCTTGATCCGCGAGCGCTGCAGGTACGACTGCAAGATCGACAATCCGTCTCTGATTGTTACTGTGCCGTCCGGCAATTTCGGCAATCTCACTTCCGGCCTGATGGCGAAACAGATGGGAGCGCCGATCCGGGGCTTCATCGCGGCAACCAATTCCAACCGCACCATTCCCGACTGGCTTTCCGACGGCGACTACCGCGCCCGTCCTTCGGTGTCGACGCTGTCGAACGCGATGGACGTCGGCGCTCCGAGCAATTATGAGCGTCTTTCGGCCCTGTATTCGCTCGACGAAGCGCGCCGCCTGATCGCCGGCTACTGGCTTGATGACGAGGGGACGATGAAGGCTGTCCGTTCCTGCCACGACCGCACCGGCTATATTATCGATCCGCACGGAGCGGTTGCCTGGCGAGCCTGGGACGATATCCGAAGCGGCGCAATGAAAAGTCTGCTCGACGGCACTACCGTGCCCGCAGGAAAGCCCGGCCTCTGCGGCACAGCGGCGACTGCGCCCGAATGGGCGCAGGATTGCGCCGACAAAAAATGCGTTGGCATGATTCTGGAAACTGCCCATCCGGCAAAATTTGGAGAAACGGTAAAGAAGGCAACCGGCCGCGACCCGACGCTGCCCGAGCGCCTGGAGCGGGTGCTTTCTTTGCCCGACCGCTCGATACCCATGGATGCGGACTACGATCAGTTTAAGGACTGGCTGCTCGAGAATCTGGAGTAGGCTGTTGTTGATCCGGAACCGCAAATCCGGCAATCCGCTAGCAGGACTTGCGTTGAAACCGGATAAAAAAAGCCGCGCGAGGACTGCGATCCTCGCGCGGCTTTTCTTTTTTTTCGCAATGCTCCCTGCGCCGAATGCGGCGCGCGGAGGGATCGAGAATCGAACCCTGTTACATCCCCAAGAGAGCCTTGTTGAAGGCGAAGTCGATTGATGCGTTCGATATCGGTGTTTCGTTGACTTTCTTGTAGTCAATCTTTGCGTTTTGGAGTGCAGCAAGGTCGTAGGTTTCGAGCGCTTTGGACACGTCGCTTTTCTTGTTGAGCAGGGCGGCGCGCATATCGTTCAGGTCGGCGTTTGCGGCAAGTTGTTCGGCTTTTTTCTCGGCCATGCGGTAGCTTTCCACGTTGAACTTGACGAAGTCTTTTCGGATCTGGATGGTGTTGGCCTTGCCGGGGGCGGCGTCGGTGCGCAGTACGTGGTTGTCGAACTCGATGTGTCCTTTCCAGTCCAGTATTTCAAGAATCCACAGGACGCTGATCATTTCTTTCAGGCCGTCCATGCCGGTGAGGATGGGCGAGTCGTTGTCGAACTGTCCGGCTTTCTGGTTTCCGACGTGGAGGAAGGGCATTTTGCCAGCGTGGATTGCCATGGCTGCGGCGTTGGATGCGGAGAGGTTGGTCATGCCTTCGTGCTGCAGGAGCTCGGGGTTGACGCCCCACATCGACGGGTCTTCCAGGCGGCTGATCAGGCCGAGCGCGTGGCCGGTGGTTGCAAGGAACATTTCGCCGCGGGGTTCGTTCGGCTTGGGCTCGATGGTGCAGTATTTGATGGAAAGCTTGTTTTCTTTGATGTAGCGGGTGGCAAGGTTGAGTCCTGCTTCGAGGTAGCCGTAGCATCGGTCCCAGGGAACGGCGAACTGGCATTCGAAGCCGTCGCGGGCAACCCAGTAGGTAAAGTATTCGGCGCCGAAGAAGTTGCCGATTCTGAGTGTGCGCATGACTTTCTGGGCAGCGAGCGCACGAATTTCCGGATCGGGGTTGGTGAGTCCTCCATTGCGGAAGACGGGGTCGCCGTGGAGGCTGCAGGTAACCATCTTCATCTTGAGGCCGACTTTGTCCATTCTGTCTTTCAGGGCATGGATGGTCTTGTAGCAGTCGCTCGAGGGGTCTTGATCGTCCATCGGGTGCTCGGGATCCCAGGTGACGATGTCGTCGTCGTGGGCGGAGGTATAGTCGATCAGTCCTTTGACTTTTCCGTCGCACAGAATGTCGCACGCTTCAAGGGCGCTGATGGAATCCATGACGGATCCGCCGAAGGGGTCGCCGACGGTGCTCCGTACGCACCAGTACGGCATTGAAAGCTGTCTTTTCATTTTCTTCTTCCTTATAGTTAAAAAACGTGCGACACCCGGAACGTCCGGCGTTCCGGAAGTTTCGTCTATTCGTACAATGGAGCGACTGCTCCCAGATACCTGGTATATTCGCTGTATGCCTGGTTGTAGGCTGTAACCGATTGCGGGTCGGGCAGGACGCATTCGTCGTCTCTGAGTTTTATGTGTTCATCGGTCAGTGCGCCAATGTCGGTCCGTTTTCCGGAGGAGTTTTCGAGGCACCACAGGGCTTGAACGGCGGCGCCCATCGCGGCGGCTTCGTCGCTTTCCGGGCGCTTGATCGGCAGGTTCATGACGTTCGCGGCGATCTGCCGCCACAAGGCGCTCTTGGAGCCTCCTCCGATGAGCCTGATTTCGCGTGCGCGG
>JALHET010000296.1 GCA_022839525.1 Lentisphaerota bacterium | reverse complement strand
GCCGGTGCAGGTGCGGGGGCGCAACGGGTGCCACCCGGAACAGCTGTGGGGTTGGCCCGTGGTGGGCGGCAAGGCGCGGCAGGACCGCATGTGCGTGTTCCTCGGGCACGAGATCACCGCGCTGGAAACGGAAAACGGGTTCCGCATGGTGCTGCCCGGCACCGTGGGGTGATGGATCGGGGGGCGGCCATCCTTGCCGCCGCCGGTGGCGCGTCCCTGCCGCAATGCCTCTCCGGCAGGGAGACGCCGCGCGCCACCGGCCACGATCGCGCGGATCTTGGATATGCCGAACATCTGAGCCACACTTTTCGCGGCCAGAATCTGATCTTTACGCACGACCAGGATGATCTGGTCGATAGTGGTACACTCTTCGAACGCCAACAGCGACCAGGCGACAACAGGCTTAGACCCCAGGTTCAGAAAAGCCTTGTCTGTATTCGAGCCCATACGCTCGCTTTTTCCGGCCGCAACAAGAATGGCAGTATTCATAGGTCTCTCCAAAAAATATCGAAGCAGTTTTTATGCCCAGACGGCGCCCAACACAGCCCGGTCACCCGACCCTTACTCCCGCGGATGTTCCGTCGGCCGCTGCACATAAATCAAAATTCTGCAAGGAATGTTTGAATAGTACCAACGGGAAAATCAAACGTCAAGTATCTACCGGTTTGCCTCATTTGAGTTGCGGACAGACAGGCGAACTCCTATGATACCCGTCATGCATTCGATTCTTTTCCACATCGGGCCAATCCCTATCCGCGCGTTTGGTCTTTGCATGGCGCTAGGGTTCCTGTCCGGTTGGCAGGCCGCCGTATGGCTTTGCAGGCGGACGGGGCAGAACCCCGACCGCCTCACCGCGCTGCTGACCTGGCTGATGCTTTCCGCCGTATTAGGCGCCCGCACTGCCTATGTGCTGGAGCACTGGACAACGGAATTCGCGGGCAACCCCCTCTCCATCCTCCGGGTGGACCAGGGCGGCCTGATGTTTTACGGTGGACTCATCGCCGCCGTTCAGATCACAGACCTTGTGCTCGCGGTGGTGCCGCTCGGCCACGCGTTCGGACGGGTCGGCTGTTTCTTGCACGGCTGCTGTTACGGCAAAATCACCCGCTCCTGCATCGGCGTTGCCTTTCCCCGCGAATCGCCCGCCTGGTGGGAGCAGGTTTCCGCCACCCCCCCCTTGATCGCGCAGACCGCGCTCAAAAGCCTTCCGGTGATCCCCACTCAGCTTTTCGAGTCTGCCGCAAACCTTGTCCTGTTCGCGGTCCTTTACCGGCTTTATCCCAAACGCCACACGCAATGCGGGTTCGTCACAGGCTGTTACCTTGTGAGTTATGCAACGCTCCGGTTTGCCATCGAATACCTGCGCGGCGATCCGCGTTTGGCGGTCGGCCCGTTTTCCATCAGCCAGACCATCAGCATCGGGCTCTTCGCCCTGGGGTTCGCCTGCCTCGCCTACTCGCGGATGCGCTTAGATGTGCGCACGGCGCAGAATTCCTTGCCGCACATTGAGCAGTGATCGTCCGTGGCCGTCCCCTGGCACATGCGGGTCTTCAGCCACCGCGCCCGCGCCCGTTCCGGATCGAGAGCCTGCCGGAACTGCGCCTCCCAGTCGAACGCCGCCCGCGCCCGCGCCATGGCGTCGTCCCGGTCACGCGCCCCCGGCCTCCCGCGGGCCACATCGCCCGCATGCGCCGCAATGCGGTAGGCGACCATCCCCTGATGAACCTCCTCGCCGTCCGGCAACCCGAGGTGTTCGGCGGGCGTGACATAGCACAGCAGCGACGCGCCGTAACACGCCGCAGCCGTAGCGCCGATGCACGACGTGATGTGGTCATAGCCCGGCGCGATATCGGTCACGACGGGACCCAGCACATAGAAGGGCGCGCCGTCACACACTTCCTGCTGCCGCTCCATGTTCATCCGGATCTGGTCGAAGGGCACATGCCCCGGCCCCTCGACCATCACCTGCACGCCGCGTTCGCGGCAGCGCCGCACCAGTTCACCCAGCACATCCAGCTCACCGAACTGCGCCGCGTCGCTCGCGTCGGCCAGGCATCCCGGGCGCAACCCGTCGCCGAGCGACACCGTCACATCGTGCTCCGCCAAAATGTCCATCACCTCGTCCCAACGCGTGTAGAGCGGGTTTTCCGCGTTGTTCTTCTTCATCCATTCGGCCATGATCGCGCCGCCCCGGCTCACGATGCCCATGATGCGCCGCATCGCCAACTCGACATGCCTGTGCAACAGCCCCGCATGCAGGGTCATGAAATCCACGCCCTGCCCGGCCTGTTCCCGGATCACCTGCAGCAACAGGTCGGGATCCATCACCGGCACGTCGTCCGCCAGCCGCGAGACCGTCTCATACACCGGCACGGTGCCCAGCGGCACCGGCGACGCGTCGAGCATCCCCTGGCGGATCGAGCGCAAATCCGGCCCGACGCTCAAATCCATGACAAAGTCCGCCCCCGCTTTCAGCGCGATCTGCAGCTTCTCCAGTTCGTCCCCTTTTCCGGAACGCGTCGTCGAGCGTCCGAGATTGGCGTTCACTTTCGTCGCGAACAAACGCCCCACGCCCACGGGGCGCACATGGGCATGCGCAGGATTGAGCGGAATCACCGCGCGTCCGCCCGCAACCGCCTCACACACCTGTTCAGGGGTTACACCCTCATCGTGCGCCACGCGCCGCATCGCGTCCGTGACGGTTCCTTTTTTTGCCGCTTGTAGTTGTGTCATAACATCCGTTACTGGTTACACGTTAGTGTGAAAATCCGTCGGGGTTCGCCCGCCGTCACGCGGCTCCCACCGGCTCCACAGTCACCCGCTCCAGCGGCAACCGGGTGGGCGTGCCCAGAACCGCCGCCTGTTCGCCAACGTACGCGCCGGTGCGGAGCGCCTCGTACACATAGGCCTTGCCTTCGGCCACGGCATCGAGCAACGTCTTCCCGCAGGCCAGCGAAGCCGTGATCGCCGCGCTGAGCGAACACCCCGTGCCGTGCGTCGAGAGCGGCTCCGTAATCCGCGGCGAGGTCAACCGGTAGACCCTCTCGCCGTCAAACAAAATGTCCCCCGCGCGCGTTCCCGCAGCATGCCCTCCCTTGACAAGAACCGCGCAGCCGAACGCATCCGCCAAGGCGCGTGCCGCGTCCGACATCTCTTCCGGTGTCTCCACCGCCCGCCCCGTCAGCACACCGGCCTCAGCCAGATTCGGCGTCACCAGAATCCCAAGCGGCAGCAGGCGCGACTTCAACAGCTCCACCGCATCGTCCTGCAACAGCCGCGCGCCGCTGGTCGCCACCATCACGGGGTCAAACACCTTCAGTATCCGGCTCTGACACATCAGCCGGTCGGCAACCGCTTCGATCACTTCGGGGCTGGACAGCATCCCCGTCTTCAACGCGGAGACCGCATACACATCGAACACCGCATCCAATTGCGCCGTCACAAAATCCGCATCCGCCGTCAGGATGCCCTCAACGCCGAACGGGTTCTGCGCGGTCAAGGCCGCCAGCACCGTACACCCGTGGACGCCGAACATGTGGAATGCCCTCAAATCCGCCTGAATACCCGCGTTGCCGCCGCTGTCGCTCCCCGCAATCGTGAGCGCGACCGGCAGACGCCGGATCCCATCACTCTCCCCGTCACATCTATTCACCGTTTCCTCCACAAAGCCGCTCACTCCTCGACGACGACCGGCACCCCGAGCTCCACCATGTTGAGGAGCTTGACCGCGTTCCAGTTGGCGAGCCGGAAACAGCCGTGGGACTCCGCCCGCCCGACATGTTCAGGTATCGGCGTACCGTGCACGCCATACCCTTGCAGAGACAGCCCGATCCACGCCCTACCCACGGGATTGTTCGGGCCAGGCGGGATAACCAGCTTCGATTTTTTAGGCCCCCCCGGCTGGAACAGTTGAGGATCATACAGATAGTTGGGGTTGGGCGCCACATTCTTAACCACGAGTTCGCC
>JALHET010000295.1 GCA_022839525.1 Lentisphaerota bacterium | reverse complement strand
AAATCAGGAAGGGGGGGACGCCCATATCGATCAGGCGGGCGATCACGCCGCAGGCGTCGTTGGTGTGAAGCGTGCTGAGAACCAGATGCCCGGTGAGCGCGGCCTTGACCGCGATGTCCGCGGTCTCGCCGTCGCGGATCTCGCCGACGAGCACGATGTCGGGGTCTTGACGCAGCACCGACCGCAGGACAGAGGCGAACGTGAGGCCGATCTGCTGGTTCACGTGGACTTGGTTAATGCCGGGGAGCTGGTATTCCACGGGGTCTTCGACCGTGACGATATTGACATCCGGTTGGTTGAGGTCTTGCAGGCAGGAGTAGAGGGTGGTGGTTTTTCCGGAGCCGGTGGGCCCCGTGACGAGGATGATGCCGTGGGGCTGCTCGATCGCGAACTTCATGGCCTTGAAGGCGAAGTCGTCGAGGCCGAGGGCGGCAAGGCTGGGGGCCAGGTTCGTCTTGTCAAGGGTCCGCATGACGACCTTCTCGCCGTGGATGGTCGGAAGGATGCTGACGCGGATATCGACCTCCTTTTTGAGGGCTTTGACCTTGAAACGCCCGTCTTGCGGGTTGCGGCGTTCGGCGATGTCGAGATCCGACATGATTTTGATGCGCGAGACGATGGCGTTGTGGAGGGATTTCGGCGGGCTGGGGCGTTCGATGAGTGCGCCGTCGATGCGGTAGCGCAGTCGCGAGCTTTTTTCCATGGCCTCGAAATGGATATCGCTGGCGCCGGTGCGCAGCGCCTCGACCAGCATCATGTTCACCATGCGGATGACGGGCGCCTCCTCGGCGGTCTCGAGCGCCTTGTCGATGCTCTCCTCCTGCTTTTGGGGCTCGCTGGAGAATTCGATGTCGGCGTCCTGCACCTTCATGATGTTCTCCATGGCAAGGTCAGGGTTCTCCGCGTCCTTTTGCGTCTGGACGCGCCCGAGGGCATCAACCACCTCCTTCTCGAAGGCCACGAGCGGGACGATCTCGAGATGCGTGGCGCGGCTGATCTCCTCCTGGGCCAGAAGGTCAAAGGGGTCGCCGAAGGCGACGGTCAGGCGTTTGCCAAGCTTGATGAGCGGCGCGGCCTTCAGACGCGTCCAGAGCTGGGGGGAACCCAGTTCCAGAAGTTCGGCGGGAAGGACGAGGGACGGGGGCAGGGTGATGGGCGGAATGTTGAAATAGGCCGCCGCGGTCAGCGTGAAGACCTCTGGAGTCACGAGACGGCTCTGCACCAGAAAACGCTCAAGCGGAAGCTTGCCTGCCTCCTCAAGGGCGTTGGTCAATTGCGCTTCTGTCAACACGCCGCGTTTGAGGAGCGCGCTTTGGAAACTCGGGTAATGGACCGGCTGGGACATGACGGGTTTGAAAACGGGATTAACAGTTTAAAGCCACTTAAGCAAACATTTCAAAAGCAGGAAAGATGCCAAGCAGTCCTGGGGGTGGGCCTGCCGCTCAAAACCTGACAGAACGCATGCCGTGAAAAGGCGCGCACAGGGTTGCTGCAATATGCCCCATAGCGGCATGGATATTGCTTGCAGAATAATGGGAGAGTCATTATGGATAATCCGGATCCGAAATTGAACGAGGCCATCGAGTTTTTTGAGCGCATGCTGCAGACGATGCCGGGGGACCGTACCAGTCTGGAGTTTTTGTCGGTGGCGTATGAGCAGACTGGGCAGGAGGAGAAACGCCTGGACTGTCTGATCCAGCTGGTGGATACGCTGCTGAGGGAGCAGGACTATGACAATGCCCAGAGCATCGCCGAGCGTTTGACCGTGTTCAAAGACGTGCCTGCGGCACGCGCGGCGGTCGAGCGGGTGGCGGAGCTGGTTCAGGGGCAGATTTTAGAGACCGCGTTCAAGCGCGAAGTGCAGGGGCTTGGCAGTAGCCGGGTGGAAGCGTTCCCTGAGGGCGTTTCGGCACCTGTGTTTCAGGATACGAGTGTTGAGGTTCATGCCGTTTCGCGGTCCGCCTCGTCCGCCGAGATGGATCTGGTCTGGTTGTGGAAAGAGAATGACTATCTGCCGAAAGAGATTTGCATGGACGTGTTGCATGTGCTGACGGAGCGTCCGGTGACCGACACGCCGATGCTGATTTCCGCGCTGGCATTGCTGGACGAGCAACATCCGGAGCTGACGGAGCGGGTGATGGAGGCCATGCAGCGGGTTAGCGAGGTGCCTCCGATTCCTCTGGAGCTGTTCGACGTGCAGCCTGCGGCGGCAGGGCTGCTCCCGTGGGCGTTCATTCAGATCAAGGGGGTTCTGCCCTTTGCGCTGTTGGGCGATGAGGTGCTGGTGGCGCTCTTAAACCCTTTGAACAGCGACCTGAAGAACGAGGTCTCGGCCCGCATTGGGAAGCCGTGCCACTTTTTCATGGTGCACCCGCGGGTTTGGCAGAGAACCGTCGAGAAACTCGGGTGACGGGAAAAAGAACGCGCGCGGGGTGCTCCAGTCACCGCGAAGATAACGCGAACCGGTTGAGCACCGCCTCGAGTTCGCTGCGGGTATAGGGCTTGCTGAGGAACCCGTCGTAAGACTCCGAGGCGAACATCTCGCGGATGCGCGCTTCGTTGTAGCCCGAAATCACAACAATGGGGACGTTTGGGTTACGGAGGCGTAACGTGGACAGCAGGCGCACGTTATCCAGATGCCCGATATGGGCGTCAAGCAGGATCAGAGAAATGGAATCCCCCTGTTTCCGGAAGATGGACAAGGCCTCACGTTTGGTCGCGGCCGTCAAGGGCTCCGCATTTAAGGAGCGCAGTGCGAATGAGGTGCTTTGCAGGATGGCGGGGTCGTCTTCAATCAGCAGCACCCGGGGGGGTGACTTTTTCGCGGCGGGAGGAGTCGGCACAGCCGCCTCTTTATCATGCGGCCCAACGGTGGAGGGAAGGGCCGCTGCGGGAGTGTGCTGCACCGGTGTGGCGCGGGTGTCTTCTTTGACGGCAGGAAGCCAGATTCTGAATGTGGTG
>JALHET010000294.1 GCA_022839525.1 Lentisphaerota bacterium | reverse complement strand
TCGAACTGCTGCCGGAGCGGCACCCCGTTGGTGGTGAAGTAGAGGCAGTGCTTGCCCTGCTTTTTTGCGTCCACAATGTCGTCCGGCGTCGCGGCCTTGAACACCTCGCCGCGGAGCAGGTCGGTGACATGCGTGAAGCGCGCCAGACGCTTGATGAGGCGAAGCGGATCGTTCCCCTCTTCGCCTGCATTCTGGAAAACGCAGGTCACGCCGGAGGAGCGGAACGCCTCGAGGTACTCCTTTTTTTCGCGCTCGCTCGAGACGTTACGGATCATCGGCTGCTCTTCGCGCAAATCCCGTAGCTCCTGTTCCGTGGCGCCGGACTCCATCGCCGCGCGGAGCGCGTCGCCATCCGGCGCGTTCCTCGGGGAGAATCCGTAGGACTCGAACACCAGCGAGTCGGCATGGAGCGCGAACCCGTGCTCAAGGTCTTTCTGGCTGGGCTTCAGGACAGCCAGCGCGGCGGCGCGGGCCTTTTGGATTTTTTCGTTCTGCGGCGAAAGCGGCGACGAGGCGGGGGCGGCAGCCGCTCCCGGGACATGGATCTGAAACAGTCCGCCAGCAAGGCCGAGCGCCGACACCCCGGCGGAAGCTTTCAGAAAGGCGCGCCTGGATTGTGATGCGCCGCGATACGTATACGTGCCACTCATAAACACCTCCCTGCATCCCCGCCCCAAAAAACGACAGACGCCCGCCCGTTACCCCTTCGACTGCTCGCGCAGGGTAGCGATCGCCTTGCGCCACGCGGCGTCGAGATTCTCGCGGGGCCAGGCGCATTCGCAGGAAACGCAGCCCACGTACCCGATATCCCTGAGCGCGCTGAAATAACCGCGGAAATCCTCGCCGTGCGTCCCCGGGGCCGCGCCGCCCTTCAGTTCCGCAATATGGCAGTGGCGGATGCGCGCGCCAGCCTTGCGGATTGAGTCGGGGCCCTCCTTCTCGCTCAGCATGTGGTGGATGTCGGCCATCAGCTGGATGCGCGGCCGGTCGATGGCGTCCACATAGTCGATGCCCTCCGCGACCTTGTTGAGAAGGTTCGTGCTGCGGATGGGCAACGGCTCCAGCACGACCGTGACCCGGCAATCCCGGATGCGGTCTCCAAGTTTTTGGCAGAACGCTATGAACTGCTCTTTGCCTTTGGACGGGTCGAACCCCTCGGGCAACCGGCGCGAACCGCCGCTGCCTAGAACAATGAAAGACAGGCCGACCTCATCCGCACGCCGGCAGGCCTTGACCGCATAGTCCAGCGCGGTCTCGTGGGCGGCGTCGGGGCCGGTAAGCCGGAACCCTTTCGGGAAGAAAACGTTGCACGCCCGGACCGGCAACGCGCAGGCTTTGAGCGCGGCCAGCGTCGGCGCAAACTCCGCGTCGGACACGTTGGGCTTGAGCGTCGAGGCGACCGTTCCCTCAATGTACTCGAAGCCTGCGGCCTTGAACGCCTCAGCTTTGTCTAGGCCGGCACAGATGCCGAATGCGAACTGCGGGGCGCGTCCCTGCGCGCGTGCCATGCCCATGCCCCCCGCCGCAACCATGGCCTGTATGAATCCCCTTCGACTAACTTTCATGACGTCATTCCCTCCAAGTTAAGTTTCCTCAATGCTCACCAGTTCCCTGTCTCTTTGACAGCCACAGGAAAAAGCCCGCGATCGCCAGCATAAGCACGCCGCCCAGAATCGACACGCGGATTTCGGCGAAGGGGCGCGTCACAACGCAGGCCACAATCAGCACGCAGGCGATGAACACCAGCCCGCCCGCCACCAGCGGCCAGAACGTGATTTTCGCGGGCGGGCCTTCCAGCACGGGGCTGGGGGTGCTGACCTTCTCAAAGAAGCGCGTCAGGGCTTCATCGTGCTCCCGGTCATCGGGATACAGCAACGTGCCGATCAGAAGGCCGGCAAACGTTGCCGCCGTGGTCGCGTAAAAGATGGGCCCCATCTCGCGGAGCACCGGCCAGCGCGAGCCCAGCACAAACACGACCAGCCCCACCGCCATGCCGCCCAGCAGCCCCCAGACGCCGCCGCGCCGGGAAATGCGGCGCGTGACAAGACCCAGCATCATGGGGATGGCGATCGGCGGCAGGAAAATGCCGAACATCTTGTTCGTCACGTCGAACAGGTCGTTCGCGCCCTGCGCGTTCTGCATGATGAACGTGATGCCGATGACCAACGTCCCGACCAGAATTGTCGCCAAGCGCGCCACGATCATCTGCTTCTTGGGCGAGGCGTCGGGCGCGATCATGCGCTTGTAGAAATCGTTCGTCACCACAGAGGCCGCCGCGTTGTAGTCGCCCGCCAGGGTCGACATCGTGGCCGAGAACATGGCCGCGATCACAAGGCCCATAAAGCCCACCGGCAGCACGTTTTTGCAGATCAGGGCATAGACCTCGTTCATGCGGTCGGCGGGGATATCCGGCATGAGCACCCGCGCCGCCATGGCCGGCAGGTAGAAAATCGGCGGGCCGATGGTCAGCAGCACGCAAACAAGGTAGCCCACCTTGCGCGCGTCTTTCTCGCTCCGCGTCGAATAGTAGCGCTGCACCATCGACCACGAGGTCGTCAGGTTTGAAAAAAGTATCAGGAAGAAAACGAGCATGTACATCCACGTGTATTTATCTGCGGTCCACATGAAGAACCCGGGGGGCACCTTGTCGAGGAAGGCGCCGACCCCGCCGACCTTGGCGAAACAGAGGAACGGGAGAAACACGATGGGCAGCAGCAGCACGAAGAACTGGATGAAGTCGGCCACCAGCGCGGCCCAAAGCCCCCCCATAAAGGTGTAACTCAGGATGATCAGCCCGGATCCGATGATCGCGCCCTGCAGCGGGAACCCCATGCCCGCGCCGACCACGGTCCCGATCGCCAGCAGTTTGAACGAGTCGTCCAAAATGCGCATGGGCAACCCCAGCCACATCAGCCCCTGCCGCATCCCGTTGCCGTAACGCGTCTCGATATACTCCAGCGGGCTGGTCTCGG
>JALHET010000293.1:1708-4713 GCA_022839525.1 Lentisphaerota bacterium | reverse complement strand
CCCTGCGCCGCATCTCATCGGAAAACGATTCCGCGCCGAAGATGCCGATCTTGAGATCCGGCAGGTCAATCCCTTTCTCCGCCAGCATCTCGGTGATGCGGGTCGTGTACGACACCACCGACCCGATGGCTTTGACCTTGAAATCGCGCAGCAGCATGATCTGGCGCGCCGTGTTGCCCGAACTCGCGGGCACCGCGAACATCCCCGCGCGCCGCGCGCCGTGATAAAAGCCGAACCCGCCGTTGAAGAGACCGAACGTCGGCATGATCTGGATCGTGTCCCCCGGCTGCAGCCCCGCCATCACCTGACACCGGGCCATACATTCCGCCCACTGCGTCAGATCGGCCTCGGTGTATGCCATCACCACCGGCGTGCCGGTCGACCCGGAACTCATGTGCATCTCGCGGATGGACGAGGCCGGGCGGCAGAGCATCCCCAGCGGGTACTGGTCGCGGAAATCGTCCTTGGTCAGGAACGGCAGCTTCGCGAGATCGGCGAGCGAGCGGATGTCACCGGGCTCAATACCCGCGTCCGCGAAACGCTTGCGGTAAAACGCGTTGTTCGCCCACACGTGGTTGACGGTCCATTTCAACCCCGCCAACTGCGCCGCCGCCAACTCGTCGCGGGACATCGTTTCCGCCCGCCCGTTCCAAAACTGAAGTCTGTTCATTGCTCCGTCCTTGAAAAACAGCCGGGACAACCGGCCTTGTGCGTTGCGTTAAATAGAAACTATGCTACCGTTTTGCCCACCTTTCGGCAAATGAAAAAACCCGCCGGCCATCCCGGCGGGTTTAAGGCGGTTAGTGCCTTACGAACCCATCAACACACTTGCAAACTGGTTATTACTCACACGAAGGCACAAAGAGAATGGAGTGTCATGAAAGAGACCTTCGTGTCCTTTGTGTGAGATTGAATTGGGTTGCTGGTTTGCCTGCGTCAGTTCTTGCCGCGGCCCTTCACGCCGACCGCACTCGCGGCGTTGGCTTTGGCCTTCTCGCGGGGGCGCAGTGCGCGCACCGCGGCACCGGCCATCCACATTTCAGAATCGCGCATGACCTTGAGTTCCGCGTCGAGCTTCTGCTTGTAGTCCGCCGTACCGCAGACCTTGATGACGTGCTTGGCCTCGCTCTGGCTTTTCACCGCCTTGTACAGGTCGTTAAACACCGGCAGCGTCGCCTTCTTGAACTTCGGCTTCCAGTCGAGCGCGCCGCGCTGCGCCGTGGCCGAGCAGTTCAAATACATCCAGTCCATGCCGTTCTCATCAACCAAGCGGATGAGGCTCTGCGTGAGCTCCTCGACCGTCTCGTTGAACGCCTCGGACGGGCTGTGCCCGTTCTTGCGGAGCACGTCATACTGCGCCTCCATGATGCCCGCCAGCGCGCCCATCAGCACGCCGCGCTCGCCCACGAGGTCGGAGGTGACCTCATGCTCGAAGGTCGTCGGAAAGAGATAGCCGGAGCCCACGCCGACGCCGATCGCCAGCGTGCGGTCCAGCGCCTTGCCGGTCGCGTCCTGCGCCACCGCGAAGCTGGAGTTGATGCCCACGCCCGCGAGGAAGTTGCGGCGCACCGACGTGCCCGAGCCCTTCGGGGCAACCATGATCACGTCCACGTCCGCACTGGGCTTCACGCCCGTCAGCTTGTTGTAGACATACCCGAAGCCGTGGGAGAAATACAGTGCCTTGCCGGCGGTCATGAAGGGCGCCACACGGGGCCACACCTGCTTGATCGCCGCGTCGTTCACGAGCATCATGATGATCGTGGCCTGCGCGCACGCCTCTTCGATATCGAACAACGTCTTGCCCGGCTTGAAGCCGTCCTTCACCGCGCGTTTCCAGTCGCCTGCGAAACGCTTGTCCTGCCCGATAATCACCTTGATGCCGTTATCGCGCATGTTCAGTGACTGAGCAGGCCCCTGAACGCCATAGCCGATAATGGCGATGACTTCATCCTTGAGAACCTTCTGGGCTTTCTTCAGGGGATACTCTTTACGGGTGACGACAGTTTCAACAACACCGCCAAAATCGATCTTGGCCATTTCAGTTACTCCTCATTAAAAAACCGCCCCATACACAGCGGCGCTCATGCCGCACAGTCCGGCGGAAATATGGAGATTATCATATCACCTTGTCCCGGCGGCGCAAGCACGATGTTTTCCCACAGAATGCGCTTGCGTTTGCGAATAAAAAGGGGCTATCCTTTTTACATCTGGTTTTGTGCTGTAAGGGGCATATCCTCACTTCGGTTCGGTCTCAGGACAGGGCTGAAAAAGGGGTGTGTCTGGGTATGGGCGATGCCCACGGTTGCGGGTTTGTGCCATGGAAACGCGCGCCGTCAGTTCATGAAACAACATGGCGAGACATCGAACACACTAAGGAATGCAGACATGGACATCTATGTTGGCAACCTTCCGTATTCAACGACTGAGGACGAACTGAAAGGTCTCTTTGCGGCGCATGGTGAGGTTGCCGCCGCCCGTGTTGTCGTTGATCGTGCGACCGGCCGATCAAAAGGTTTCGGCTTTGTCGAAATGACAGACCGGGCTCAAGCCCAGAAGGCGATCGAAGCGCTGAACGGCTATGACTTGGATGGACGCCAATTGCGCGTGAATGAATCACAGCCCAAACCGCGCGAAGACCGCGGCCCGCGGCCCGGCGGCGACCGTTGGTAAGCGAAGGCGGACACGAAATCAATACGTGGCGGCACCCCTTCACGGGGAGCCGCCTTTTCGCTACTCCAGCTTGAACTCGACCGTCAAGGTCTCGTATTGCTTGAGAAACGCCAGGCTCAACCCGCGGACTGGAGCCGCATTGGCGGCCGCCTTCAGTACGGTCTGGTCGAAATAAGCGCTGCCCGACGATTGCCGGATCCGGTAGCTGACAATACGTCCCGTGCTGTCCAGACGGATGTCCATCAACGCCGGCCGACTTCCTGCGTCTCCTGTCCCCGGCTGCTCCCACGCATCAAATAAGGCGCGCCTGACCAAAAGAACGCAGCGGGAAATCT
>JALHET010000293.1:0-1645 GCA_022839525.1 Lentisphaerota bacterium | reverse complement strand
TCTCATCTTCCGGGATCACATTGCGCATTCCGGCACGCGCGCCGTCACGCAACATTTTCTCGATCTCCGCGCGCGTCAGCTTCTTGTCGGTCACCGGTTTCACACTCGACGGCTTACTCGGATCGTACGGCTTGTAAATATCTTCAAACCTGGGTTGCTGGGGTTGCTTGGGCGCTTCGATGCGCCTGCCTTTTTTGAAGGGCTCGGGCTTTTTCACCGGATCCTTCTTTTTCTCCGGCTCTTTTTTTTTCTCGGGTTCTTTCTTTTTTTCCGGATCCTTCTTCTTCTCGACCACCACCGCATCCTTAGGAGGTGTGGGCAAAGGCTCAGGCTTCGGCGGATCAGGAACGGTCTCTATTTTCTCCGGTTCCGCTGTTTTCTCCGGTTGAGGGGCAACCTCGGGCGGCACGTTCGGCTCGATCAGATTCTCCTCCAGCACGACCGTGAAGTCCACCGGGATCACCACTTCTTTCTGGCGGAACGCGGGCAGCAACGGCAGCACGACCGCCGCAAGCAGCAGCACGCCGTGCAGCGCGATTGACCATTTCAGCGAATAGGAATTGACCGGCCCCGTCTTCAACAGCACTCTCCGCCCCGCAACCCGTACCCCGCAACCCGTACCCCGCCCTCCTACTCCGACAGCGTCACCAGCGCCATGCGCGTGATCTTGACCTTGTAGAGGATCTTCATAATCTGGATGATCTTGCCGTACTCCAGCCGCTCGTCACCCCGCACCAGCACCGCCACCTCGGGATCCTCCGCCGCCATGTTGCCCAACGTGCGTTCGAGATCCTCCAGCGAAATCACCCGGTTGTTCAGATACGCCTTGCCTTCGGCATCCACGGTCACCACGTTGGATTTCTTCGTCGGCAGTTCATCGGCCTTTCCCTGAGGCAGCCGCACAGAAATGCCCTGCTCCAGCGCGGGCATGGTAATAATGAATGTGATCAACAGCAGAAACGTCAAGTCGATCAGCGACGTCATGTCGATGTTGTTGATGACTTTGGACGCCTTCTTCCGTCCGCGGCGGCGCAGGCCCATTAATCGTTCCTCCCCTGAAACTCGCAGGCGATGCGTCCCATTAACTCGTCAGAAAACCCATCCATGTCGGTCGCCAGTTGGCGCACCTTTACCGCCAGATTATTGTAGAAAATGGCGCTGGGAATGGCCACCAGCAACCCCACCACCGTCGTAACCAGCGCCGACGAAATGGCGGGCGCGATGGCGGAAAGCAGCACCGTCCCCTTGGACCCCATCTCCGCGAACGCATCCAACACACCCCACACCGTCCCGAGCAGCCCCAGCATCGGCGAGGCCGTCACGATCGTCGCCAGAAGCCCCATCCCGTTCTCAATGCGGAGCTGCTCCTCCTCCAGCGTGTGCTCGCACGTGCTGCGCACCAGCTCGATCTCGCGCCCGGAAAGCGCGGCGTTCACCGCGTCGCTTTGCCGTCCGATCACGGATCGCCGCATGTCGGGATCCAACAGCTTGACCATGCGCTCACAGGTGCGTTCATAGATGAGTTCCAGTGCCGTGGGCGAGCCTTTTTTCCTCAAGAGGTAATAGTCCAGCACATCCCGCCCCGCCAGAAACTCGCGCAAGAAACGCTTGCTGTTGCGCAAAACACAGCCGAGCTCCTTATTCT
>JALHET010000292.1 GCA_022839525.1 Lentisphaerota bacterium | reverse complement strand
AAGGCGCAGAGGAGGTTTTAAAGACTGAAAAAGAAATCGCGCAGGAAAAGCAGAAGGCACTTACAGCCCCGAGGATCGAACCGGAAAACTCTTTGTCCCAGCGGTCAAAGGCAAGCATGAAAGCAATGCGGGCCGGAAATACGAAAAACTGGAAAGAGTATTTGCCCGGCGCCGAAAAACTAGCGGTCATTCCGGCACTTCCAACGAAGCTTACGAAGCAGGAAATAGAAAATCAGGCGGGTGCAAGAAGCGCGGCGGATAAGAGCATCGGGATAAATGTTCAGAAAATAGCCGACACCCTAGAAGAATCCCTAAAACCAGCTTAATCATGGCACAATACGCAGCACAATTTGAGACCGGGGCACACACGATGGAAGCGTGGCAGCGGGTATCGGCCACCCAACTACGCAAAAAGCTAGTTAAAACGTGGACCAGAAAGTACACCGGAATCCCATCAGAAGCAGATGCCGATGAGCTACTTGATGAGGTCATTTCTAGGTTCAGCAACGTAAATGAAGGCGAGATAAGCCTTGTTGGCGGCGGGATGTGGGAATGCACAATCACATTCAAAACAGCCGAATGGGTTGAACCCGGGCAATACAAAGACGGCTAATGGCTCAAAATTTTCCATTTGAAATAAACGCCGACAAATATAGCCGCCAGCTTTGGAGCAAGCAGGCTTATCTTTATCTTGCGGAGTTTTTCCGAAAAGCGGTTTTCGACACAAACGTACAGGTAATTGAAGGCGGAACCATCGACGATTATCGTTTCTCAGGCCACGCCGATGACTGGCGGCTGCCGGGCCGCGGCAGCGGCGCATCCGAATACCGCTCTTATTTCCGCGTGATAAACGCCAGCACGACCGACCCGGACGTTTGCAAGATCGGCGTGACCAGCGGCGGCGCCGTGGTTGCCGGAATCTGCGGCGTCGTGAAGATCAATAACGAGCGGGCAGGTGTCGCGGCAGTCACGGAAACGCTGTCGGGGGATGGCACGTACTATGTTTGGATTCATAGCTGGATTGACGCGGTTGACGGGGCGCAGGCTGAAATCATCGTCGGGGCGGCAGACGACGACGACCCGCCCGACAACCCGAACGGCGGGATTGCCTTCGCCAACCAGCTTGCGGGGCGCGTCACGGTTGCGGATAACGCAATCACCAGCATAACGCAAGACTACCTACGGGGCGGCGAGCACTTTGAGCTGCTGTTCGGCGACTGCGCCGGGGAGGTCTTGACCCCATGAGTCTGCTCTGGCGTCAACGCTTTATCCTACCCGACGGCGAGGGATATTACCTCCTAATGATGCGGAACCCCGACACCCGCCTTGCCTACTTGTGCGACCGTTGCCCGTGCGATGGCGGGTGGTCAATCGTGGCCCTTTGCGCTTGCTCTGACTGCGGCCCGGCAGAACCGTTTTTCATCGGAGATCAGGTAGAGGTGGACAGCGATACCGTCACCGCCGAGTACGGCGGCGAGACATACGACCTTGTTCTGCTGAATGTCGAAAATCAGTCCCTCCCCGACACGGCCATGAGCGACGACGGCACATGGGGCCAGCGCGAGGCGTGGCCGGTTTGCCACGGAATAGAGGGCAGCACCCGCCTATGGGGTGTGCGGCACTTTTCACGCGAAGCCCCGGAGCATTCCGGGTACTACAACGTCCAAGTAATCCTCGACGGCACGGTGGCGGTAGAGTGGGACGGAGCGCCGTATGTGCCTGGCGAGAGCGCGTGGGTCGGCGATCAGGTGCCGACGGCCAACAAAAACGTTAACGCGATCATGGTTGACCATCTCTTCGACGAAGAGGGGGATCACACGGTTGACCTGAAGGTTTCTTTCATCGGCGACAACGACGAGCCGACAGTCTCCTACACCCTGCGCGTGGCGGTGTTCATCGTGAAGAACTCCGCCGTTGACCCGCTGGAGCCGGGGCAGGCCATCATCGTGCCGCACAAGCTGGCACAAGAGGGCGGGTGCATCGTGCGCGGGGAAGTGTCAGGGTACCCGGTTCGGCTGTACTTCCATGATGTTTTGAAGGGGCCATTTGATAGCCTTGAGGACGCCGAATATGTGCTGTCCACGTTTTCTGGCATCATCAAATGCTATGCGGCGACGTGCCTTTGTCCGGGGATTTCAAAACGCAAGACCATTGGAAACGAGTATTGGTTCAAAGATACAAACCCCGACAGCCCTACATACGGAAAATGGCTTGGCGACGATTATGGCGGCGTAGGAAATTCGACTGCAAGGGTTGGTTCTCCCTTCACTCCGATTGAGGTGATCTTGTATTCCTCTGGCATTGCATATTGGGGGGCGTTCGATGAAAACAATGATTTTGTCGGCGCGGTTTCCGGTACATATTTGATTCCTCCTTGTTGGTATATCAGACCCTTGTGCGATAGTGACCCGTATAATGAAGACCCAATCCCGTTCGCAGACGGCGAATGGGGAGACGTTCCGCCGGATAAAATGGTGCCATGCTGTTTGGACGACCGCGACTCCCCCTACTACAAGGCCCCGTGGGTCTACGATACGGACACGAATGAGGGCGTACCGAACAACTCCGCCGAGCTGGCAGACTACTTGGAAAGCATCGCGATATGAGTTGTTGCGGAAAACATCGCAAGGCCGCGTTGAAAGACGCGCCCGCCCGCAAGACCGCCACCGGCATCTACCCAGCGGAAGGGTGCGAACTGTGCGCCGAGAAACACCTGTC
Organism: Lentisphaerota bacterium; assembly: GCA_022839525.1. The sequence goes on along the minus strand of JALHET010000292.1, from coordinate 294 downwards.
CACCGCCTACGCGCTGGCTGGGGAGGCAGGCTATGTGCCTATCAACCGCCAGCGCATCATTGGCGAACTGACAGCTGCCGCGCTACATCTCTATAAAGATCACCCCAAACTTGCCGAAAGCATCCGCGCCGCTAGGCACCTGATCCAGAACCGCAACGAGGCCGCCGTTGATTGGCACCCGCTTTTGACCGCGATGGATTGGACGGCAACCGCCGCCGCAAACGAGAATGTAAAACCGGAGGAATCCCCCACATGAAAACGATTGCACTGATTTTGACGGTTCTGCTGGCGGGG
>JALHET010000291.1 GCA_022839525.1 Lentisphaerota bacterium | reverse complement strand
CCGGTCAAATTGCCGGTCACCTGCTTTGCGGAACGGCTGATGCCTAAGGACACCATGACCACCCGTGTGCGCTCGATCGACACCTTTTTCCCGGTCGCGCTCGGCGGCACCTACTGTATCCCCGGCCCCTTCGGCGCTGGTAAGACCGTGCTGCAACAGCTCACCTCGCGTTATGCCGACGTGGACATCGTGGTGTTCGCCGCCTGCGGTGAACGCGCGGGCGAAGTTGTGGAGACCTTGCGCGAATTCCCTGAACTGGAAGACCCGCGCACCGGTAAAAGCTTGATGGACCGCACCGTCATCATCTGCAACACCTCGTCCATGCCGGTGGCGGCGCGCGAGGCCTCGGTCTACACCGCCGTCACCATCGCGAGTTATTACCGCCAGATGGGGCTGAATGTTCTGTTGCTGGCCGACTCCACCTCGCGCTGGGCGCAGGCGTTGCGCGAACTCTCGGGCCGTCTGGAGGAGATCCCCGGCGAAGAAGCCTTCCCCGCCTATCTCGAATCGCTCATTTCCAACTTCTACGAGCGCGCCGGTCTGGTTAGGCTCAAAGACGGCATGATCGGCTCGGTCACCATCGGCGGCACGGTCTCGCCCGCAGGCGGCAACTTCGACGAACCGGTCACGCAGGCCACGCTCAAGGTTGTCGGTGCTTTCCACGGTCTCTCCCGCGCACGTTCCGACGCGCGCCGCTTTCCCGCCATCGACCCGCTGGAGAGCTGGAGCCAATACACCAGCATCATTGATAAAAACCGCGTCGAGCAGGCGCGTGCAGTTCTGCGCCAAGGTAACGATGTCGCCCAGATGATGAAGGTGGTCGGCGAAGAAGGTACCAACATCGCCGACTTCATCACCTATCTGAAAAGCGAGTTTATCGACGCAGTGTACCTCCAGCAGAACGCTTTCAGCGATAGCGATGCCGCCTCGCCGGTGGAGCGCCAGCGCGAGATGTTCGGCGTGGTGGAACAAGCCATAACCGCCTCATACGCTTTTGACGACAAAGCTGTGGCCCGTAAGTTTTTCCAGCGGCTTTCTCAGAGCTTCATCGACTGGAACACCGCCGCTCAAAACTCGCCGGAATACACCACCCGTAAGGAGGCGCTGGCCAAGATGCTCAAGGAGGTCACGCATGCATAAAATTTACCACATGATTGACAACCTGTCGGGTAGCGTCATCACGCTACGCGCACAGGGGGTAAAATACCGCGAACTCGCCGAAGTCTCTTCGCGGAGCGGCACGTCGCTGGCACAGGTCATCAAGCTTGATGGCGACACCGTCACCCTGCAAGTCTTTGCCGGGGCGCGCGGTATCGCGACCGACGGCAAGGTTCGCTTTCTGGGCAGGCCGATGCGCGTCCCGTTTTCGGATGCGCTGCTCGGCCGCGCCTTCACCGGCAGCGCCGTGCCGCGCGACGGCGGCCCCGCGCTGACCGACAATCTGATCGATGTCGGCACGCCTTCGGTTAACCCGGCCAAGCGCATCATCCCGCGCAACATGGTGCGTACCAATATCCCGATGATCGATGTCTTCAACTCGCTGGTTGAATCGCAGAAGCTGCCGATCTTCGCCCGCGCCGGCGAACCCTACAATCCTCTGCTCGCACGTATCGCCCTGCAGGCCGAGGTCGACATTATCATCATCGGTGGTATGGGACTCAAGCACGACGACTACCTTGCCTTCCGCGATACGCTGGATGAGAGCGGCGCACTTTCGCGCACCGTCATGTTCGTGCATACCGCCGCCGACCCGATCGTCGAATGCACGCTGGTGCCGGACATCGCGCTGGCCACAGCCGAGCAGTTCGCCTTGCAGGGCAAAAAGGTGCTGGTGCTGCTGACTGATATGACCAGTTTCGCCGATGCGCTCAAAGAGATCGCTATCACCATGGAGCAGATCCCCTCCAACCGCGGCTACCCGGGTGATCTTTATTCGCAGCTCGCCGCGCGGTATGAGAAGGCGGTCGACTTTGAGGGCGCGGGTTCCATCACCATCCTCGCGGCCACGACTATGCCCGGTGACGACGTGACCCACCCGGTGCCGGACAACACCGGATACATCACCGAGGGACAGTTCTACCTACGCGATGGCCGCATCGAACCTTTCGGCTCGCTCAGCCGCCTCAAGCAGCAGGTTAACAAAGACACGCGCGAAGACCACCGCACCATCATGGACGCCATGATCAAGCTCTACGCCTCGTTCAAAGAGACCCAAGAAAAACAGTCCATGGGCTTCCGCATGAGCGACTGGGACAACAAGTTGCTTAAATACGGCGAACGCTTTGAAAAAGAGATGATGGATCTCTCGGTCAACATCCCGCTTGAGAAGGCGCTGGACTTGGGATGGAGGATTTTGGCCGACTGCTTCAACAAAGGAGAGATCGGCATCCCCAGCAAACTCACTGACAAGTTCTGGCCGGAGGAAGAGAAGGCTGTGAGGCTGTGAGGTAGAGAGGCTGTGAGACTGTAAGACTGTGAGGCTGCAAGGCTGTAAGACTGTAAGACTGTAAGGCATTGAAAATGTGAGGATAGACGAATGATGAACCACGGAAAAGTTAGAAAGTTTGATGCGACGTGTCGCATGTTCCCTCATAGTCTCAACACCTTAACACCTCACAGCCTTTCTCCAATCCCTCACAGCCTAATCCCCTCAACACCTAACAGCCTTCCCATCAACCCCTTAACCCCTAAACCCCTTCCCAAAAACCATGCGTAACCATAAAAAACTCAAGGCTTTCGAGCTTACGGACAAGATCGTGTTGGAGATTTATCGCGTAACACGTACCTTTCCGCGTGAAGAAATCTATGGACTTGCCACACAAATGAGACGTGCTGCCGTTTCTGTCCCTTCAAACATCGTCGAGGGATGTGCCCGTTCCACGCAGCAGGAATACTGCCGTTTCCTTGACATTGCGTTCGGATCATTACGGGAACTCATGTATCAGTTTTCAGTTGCCGCTCGACTCGATTATGTTGCACCGCAATCGATCACAGAGATTGATAATCTTTTATCC
>JALHET010000290.1 GCA_022839525.1 Lentisphaerota bacterium | reverse complement strand
GAGGACATGACGAGCAGGTTGTCGCCCCATATCAACTTGTTGTGCCACATTTCGGACGCTTCGGTTTCATTTTTTTGGGAAGCGAATGCGAAGAGGTCGGGGCCGCCGGCGGCGCGTGTGGCGCGGCCCTCGCGGATGGTCTCAATGATCTGGAACGGCAGGGCCGCGCCGCGGTTGACGATGCGCTTGCCGCTCTCGTCGTATTTCCCCGGCCAGACCAGCTCGGGCTTGGTGATGTTCAGGTTTGGCATGATGGTGAACTCACTTTCAAACAGGTTTCACCCAGGCTGGATTGAGTTTTGACAAGGAGGCAGACACCGGCACCTTGTAGTCGTTCAATTTGCGGGGGCTCAGGAATTTCTCGTGTTGCAGGAAGCCGACCACAATACCGGGATGCACACGGGCCTCTTCCGCGTAGGCGCGGACGCGCTCTTCGCTCATGCGGCCGCGCGAAGCGGTTGCGAACGCGCGCATGGCATCCATGCCGAGGCACTCCCGCGCAAACACGTCGGCCTCTTCTTCCTGCGCATTCACTTTGCCGTCGCTATCGACAGAATCGAGAAACTGGGACGTGTCGTCGCGCAGATGCTTGCAGATGTGGCCGAGTTCATGTGCCATGACGAACCAGAAGTTGTCCACGCGGTCATAGCGCTGGGTATACGCGGCCACAGCCTGCTTGCCGTGGAAAAACGCCGCCCCGTCCAGAAACGTCTGCGGCAGGTGCGGGACGCACACGAACCGGACGCCGCATGCGTTCAGATCGGCCAAGAAAGACGCCACCCCCTTTGGAGAGGAGGAGTAGGCGGGAATGCGGCGGGCGACTTTCTCAGCGGCACTGCGGTTCAGGGCGCCTTTGGGGGCCGTTGCGGCGTCGGCGTCCAGCCGCGCCTTGCGCAGCCATGTCAGGGCGTGGCGCGGGTTGAAGCGTTTCCTGTACGCAGACGACGACCGCATGCACATGGCCGCAGCCTCGGTCTCCATGAAGGAGAAGTCGAGTTCCGTCATTTCCCAGTAGGCCATGACTTCGGCGACCAGCGCCGCCGCATCGCGTCCCGCGTTCTTGATCCAGCCCAGCCGGACCATTTCGCGGATCGGCATGTAGCTGTAGATCAGTGCCCGATCCGCGATCTCACGGGTTTGCTCTGTCGATTCAGCAAGGCGGGCCCGATACTGGGACTCGAGGTTCATCCAATATTCAGGCGATTGCCCGAACGCCGAAGCGAGCCGCGCCGCGACATCACGGGACAGGGGATCCGCTCCGGTGATGATCCGGCTCACGTGCTTGGGGGAAAGATCAACGATTTGCGCGAGGTCTTCCTGTTTCCAAGCGCGAGACTCCAATTCTTCGCGGATGAAGTCCCCTGGGGGGATGTTCATAAACGGCTTCAAGCGCTTACCCATGTCTCAGTCCCCATAGTGGTTTGAAAGCTTTGTCACCGTGATTGCGCCCTTGGTCGGCGGATCGTCTTCCCACGCCATCAAGAACTCCAGCCGCCAAGAGCCGTCGACCCGAACCGAACAGTTACCCGTACCTTCCAGATGCTCGAAGTTCAGCGCGGGGTTCTTCCAGAAATCGTAAATCGATGTCGCCGCCTCTAGCGACTGTACCCTCATGAAGAACTTCTTCAATACGTGCTTCGGCAACCGGTATTGAGCCGATATCCCATCCCTGTAAAGCGCCGCCAGTTTCCGGTTGCCGAAAGAAACCTTCACGCTTCGCCTCTCAAAACCGCATACAGCATAGTCCACCCACGCCCATTATGCAATGCCGATTTTACCAAAAAGGTAAAATGTGTGTTGTAGACAACCATCACTTGCAGACCCCTTGATCTGAAGATGGCCGTTGATGTGATCGATGGCCTTTTGTTGTGAATTCGTGTAACGAATAGCCATTCAAAAATCCTCAGCTTTTTGGCATCACGTTCCCGCGCACGAAACTATATGCCTGATCCCCGGCGACAATGATGTGGTCCAACACTTTGATCGAGAGCGGTTGAAGCACCTTCACAAGCGTTTCTGTCAGCCGCAGATCGTCTGTGGATGGCCGCGCGGTACCTGCCGGGTGGTTGTGAATGAACAGAACCGAGGAAGCGCGACTTCGCAAGGCTGTCTCAACAACTTGACGGGGATGTAACCGGACCTCGGCGACCGTCCCATGGGCAAGCAACGCCGCATGCATCACGCGGCAGGCCGCATCCAGCGAAACCACATAGAACACCTCATCCGCGCGTCCGGCCATCAAAGGGATGGCATAGGCCATGGCTTCTTCGGATGTTTTCAGGCAGGGCTTTTCCGTCGCGACACAGTCTTTAAGATACCGACGGGCCAACTGGGGGACAAAGGAAAGGAGGGCGGCGGACAGAGGCCCCATGCCCTCGACTGCGGCCAGATCGGCCGGGGCGGCTTCGAAAACGGCAGCCTGAGAGCCAAACCGTGCCATCAGCCGGTGCGCGATTTCATTCGTGTCTCCGCGCGGTACAGCAGAAAACAAGGCGTATTCGAGAACCTCATGGTCGGCAAAAGAATCCAGCCCCTCGTCCAGAAAACGCCGCCGCATCCGCTCCCGATGCCCGGCGTGCGGGTTTTCACGCTTCCTTTTTTTCGCACCTTCAGGCACACCGGGCTTTCTCTCGGGCTTCATGATGAAAATATACACCCTAAGGTGGATTACAAACAATCAAAATTATAGTAATGGTTTAGTGACAGGGGTATGCGAGGATCATGCGTTTCAGGGTTCCATTGCGGCGCCATCGCTGTCGCTGTCGGGATCGGGATGTGAACGTGTGCGTGTCCCGCTGCGCGGTGTACGTGTGCGGCGCGCTATCCATGAAACCTGAAAAGGCGGGCAGAACAAAACACGCGCTCGACTCGCATGCCCCCCTGTCACTTGCCTATAACTTACACCATCAAAGTTATCCTCATTTACATTCCCGTGCGAAGCGCGGGCGGCGGGCTAACCGATTACAAAATTATATCTATCAGGGTTTGGCGCGAAGGCTCTAGGGTTCAACTCAGA